>CADDZJ010000076.1 GCA_902812415.1 Acidobacteriota bacterium | reverse complement strand
CGGGCGTCTCGCCCGTGGGTTCAGTCCAGGTATTTATATGACATACGACTGGCGAGCGTCGGCGATTTCCGCCTCAAGTTCCCAGCGTAGCGTGGAAAATCCGGCGCGGTTTCGGGCTCTCTCGGGAGGCCTTGCCAATCCATGATCTTCTTCCATCGGAAGAGGGATATCGTCTTCAACCGAGGGGGAAAATCACATCAGAACACGCGTTGCGAGGGGAGAACAGCGCTCTTCTATTTACTGAAAGGTTACCAACGTTTCCGCGCCTCGTCAAGCAAGGCTCTAAAGGAGCGAGATTCAGTGTCACTGGCGACTAGCCCAAATGTTATGCATCACAAACCCGCCACGCTAGGCGCGAAGGCGGATAGTCAGCGATGCGAGCGCGTCCAGAATTTTCTGGCTGGCGGCGGCAACCTCCTCGCCGGTCAACGTATGATCCATTCGTTGAAAAGTAACGCGAAGAAGCAAACTGTATTCTCCGGCAACCTTTGAGCCCCCATAAAACAGATCGACAGGTCTGAAGTTAGCGACTTCACTCAGCGCCAACTCTTTAAGGGTTTGAGCGATGCGCTCGTAAGTCACCTGCCGGGGGACCAGGAGGGAAAAATCCCGTTCGACGGCGGGAAACTTGGAATAGGGTTGGAAGGACTTCGATTTCAAGGGGCGCTCAAGCAGGCGTTCCAGATCGATTTCGGCCAACCACACCGGTCGTTTCAGCTTGTGCTCCTTTGCAAGACTCGCAGCAAGCTGGCCGAAAGCCGCAAGCTTCGTAGTCTGGAAGTGATACTCGCCGCGCAAGCCGTTCTCATAATAATCTTCGCCCTGCGGGCAAAAGCCAAGATCTTCGAGATCAAAAAGCTCCCAAATGGTTTCGAGATCGCCTTTGAGATCAAAGAAATCCAGATCCTTGGCGCTTTCATGCACGCTCGCGGCGCGGCGGTGTCCGGTAAGCCCCAGTGTTAAAACCCGGCGCTCTTCGGGCTGGCCTTCCTTTCCGCGCCAATAGACCTTACCCATCTCGAAGAACCGTAAATCCTCGCGATCACGATCCAGATTCCAACGCAACGCCGCGAGCATGCTGGGAATTGCCGTTGTGCGCAGCGCCGAGGCTTCCTGGCTGAGCGGGTTTTCAAGCACGATTGAATCAAGTTCGCTGTACTTTCGATTTTCCGCCGGGTCTACCATGGAGGAAGTGATCGTCTCGCGGTATCCCAGGCTTACCAGCGCGCCGGAAAGCGCCCATTCCTTATCTCGCCGCAGATCGCGGTCGGCGCGGGGTGGGGCGGGGGCAAGGCGCGCAGGCAGGCGATCATAACCGAAGTGCCGCGCCACTTCTTCAATCAAATCAACCTCGCGGGTTACATCGAGACGAAAAGACGGAGGCGTAACGCCCCAGGCCTCGGCGCCGCGGCGTTCCACCTGGAAGCCGAGCGAGCGCAGAATGCGTTCCACTTCCTCCCACGGAACCTCAGACCCCAGCACCCGTCGCATTTCCCGCCGCTCGAAATGAATCTTTTCGCGCTTCAGAGGACGTGGATAGACATCCACCATGGCGCGCAGAATTTCGCCCCCGGCCAGTTGCTGGATGAGTTGAGCGCACCGGTCAAGCGCGAGCGGGGCCATCTCAATATCCGCGCCGCGCTCGAAGCGATGAGAGGCTTCCGTATGCATCCCCTGCGCCTTCGCCGCGCGGCGGATCGTAAGCGGATCAAACCAGGCGCTCTCGAGCAGCACGGAGCGCGTGCCCTCCGTGATGGCAGAATCTTCTCCGCCCATGACGCCCGCGAGCGCCACCGGGCGCTCGGCATCCGCAATCACAAGATCATGGGAGGCCAGTTTTCGATCGATTCCGTCAAGGGTTCTCAAACCTTCCCCAGCCTTGGCGCGCCGCACCAGAATCTTATGCTGGCTGAGGCGTTCCAGATCGAAGGCGTGCAATGGGTGGCCCAGTTCCATCAGTACGTAGTTCGTGGCATCCGCAATATTATTGATGGAGCGCTGGCCCATCGCCTCAAGCCGCCGCACCAGCCAACCAGGCGAAGGCTTCACTTCCACCTTGCGCAGCACGCGCCCGCAATATCGCGCGCAAAGCTCCGGATTCAGAATCTCAATGGAAATCGAGCCTGAAACCGGAGGTCCCAGCTCCTTGAGAATCACTTCCAGCTTCCTGAGAGGCGTATGGTAGGCGGTCGAGACTTCGCGAGCCACGCCATAATGGTTGAGGCAATCCGGACGGTTGGTGGTCACCTCGACGTCGAGTATCCAGTCGTCGTCGAATGGAGAGACGGACTCCACGCCCAGCCCCAGGCTCGTCAGTTTCGACTTCAGATCGCGGGGGTTTGCGGGAACGTCTGCAAATTCTTTAAGCCAATGGTAGGAAAGCTTCATGATAACGAAGAATCCCTGTAATTCGGTTCAGGATAAACCCATCGAGGGAGTCCTAACGACCGTGATGAGTGGAGAGTGACGAGAGACGAGGGATAAGAAAAAGCAGCCGAAACGCCGCAAGCGATCTTTTGCTCGTCACTCATCACTGATCACTGTTTTTTTCGGCTCCTCGAAAATCACCTCTGCCGGTCATTCCAGATTCTTCCCCGGTCATTCTGCCCTGAAAAATACGCCGATATTTCGGCACGCAACCCAGACACGCGCCAGCCTCGGCGTAATTTTCATTCTCCGGGGTGTCGTAAAGCGAAATGGCAGACTGAGCGAAGCGAAGAATCCCGGTATTGCGGCCCAGATAAACTTCGCGAAGCATTTCCGTCGTTGCAGAATTAAACAAATACAGGGATTCTTCCTCGCCTTCGGCTCCTCAGAATGACAGAATACGAAAGTTTCTTATCGCATCGCTAAAACTGCTCCAGGAACCGAATGTCGCTCTGAAAGAAGAGCTGGATATCATTGACGTCATATTTCATCATCGCATAGCGGTCCACTCCCAGCCCGAAAGCCCAGCCGGTGTAGCGCTCGGGATCGATGCCGCCGTGACGGAGCACTTCCGGATGCACCATGCCGCAACCCATCACCTCAATCCATCCGCTCTGCTTGCATACACGGCAACCCTCGCCGCGGCAAAACCGGCAACTGATGGCCACCTCCCCGCTTGGTTCCGTAAAGGGGAAGAAGCTGGGATGGAAGCTGGTTCTCGTCTCCTGGCCGAAAAATTTGCGAGCGAAGAAATCGAGGGCGCCCTTCAGGTCGGCAAAAGTAATATCGGCGTCAATCGCGAGTCCCTCGACCTGGTGAAACATGGGTGAATGGGTGGAATCGGGATTATCGCGCCGATAACACTTGCCGGGGATGATGATGTAAAGCGGAGCCCCATATTTTTGCATGGCGCGGATCTGCACGGGCGAGGTGTGAGTGCGCAGCACCGTTTGCGAGTCGATGTAAAGCGTATCCCAATCATCGCGCGAAGGATGGCTTTCCGGAATGTTCAACGCGTCGAAGTTGTAGTAAACGGTTTCGATCTCCGGGCCGGTCTCGATCCTGAAACCGAGACCAAGAAAGATATCCTCAATCTCGCGCTGGACCTGGGTAATGGGATGGAGCGATCCGAGCGGGCGACGATAGCCCGGCAAGGTCAAGTCTTTGAGCGGCGGCCTGACTGAAGGGCGCGGCTCATCCACCGCAGGGAGGCTCGGAGCAGATTCATCGCGCGCTTCGGCCCGTGAGCGTAGCGGGATATCCCGCGCAAGTTCCGCAACCTCAAGAGTCGAAGCTGCGCGCCGCAGTTCGTTAAATTGCCGGCCCACGGCGGGCTTCAATTCAGGGGAAGCTTTCTTCAGCCAGTTCTCATCGAGATGCGCCAGAAGGCCATTTTTGCGCGCCAGCCACCGGTCGCGCAACGCTTTCGCCATGGCGTCGCGCTCGGCCTCGTCGCGCGCGCCCCGTTCAATGAGCTCGCGCCGCTCCCCGGCCATCGCCGCGCGAACTTCGGCGAACAGCGCCGCGATGGCTTCCGCGTCGCCGAGCCCCAGTTCCGCCAGGGTCTTGCGGACTTTTTCTTCGATGTTCATGGAATCGAGCGGCAGGGCGCTGTTCCTGAGGGGCGCGCACTCCTGCCCGCCCCCAAAGAACATCGCGCAATTAACTGGCCGGTGAGCTTCCGAGCGCCTTCTTGACGCCTGCAGCCAACTCGGCAAATGCGCTGGAATCGCGCGCGGCGATTTCCGAGAGCGATTTGCGGTCCAGAGCCGAACCCATCAACTTCAGCCCATGCATAAACTGGCTGTAAGTGAGGTCATGTTGGCGGGCGGCGGCGTTAATGCGCAGAATCCAGAGACGGCGAAAGTCGCGCTTGCGGCGGCGGCGATCGCGATAGGCAAAACGCCCGGCGCGGTCTGCCGCTTCCTTCATGAAGCGATAAAGTTTGCTCTTGTTAAGGAAGTAGCCTTTGGTGAGCTTGGAGAGTTTTTTCCTTTTGGCGCGGCGCACAGTGCCGCGCTTGACTCGTGGCATGGGTTTCTCCTTTCTTCAGGAATAGATCGGGGCGGAACGTTACTGCCTGCGGCGCTGTTTATCGCCCGATTGGGCCCTGTGGAAGCGCCGCTATAATTTTCACGAAGGCACCCAGCCGTTGGCCTTCCCGCACCCTGAACAAGCAGGTATCAGCTTCCAGGTGTCCGAAAAAGCAGATTGTGGTCTCGTTTTTTCTGACATCTAACACCTGATACCTATCTTCCATACGGCAGCATCGCGCGGACGCGATGAGCGTCCGCAGCCGACACCAGCGTGCTTTGATCCAGTTTCCTTTTGCGCTTGCTGGGTTTGGAGGTCAGAATGTGGCGGGCGTATGAATGGCCGCGAACAATCTTTCCCCCCGCGGTGATCTTGAACCGCTTGGCAGCGCCTTTATGCGTCTTCAGCTTCAATTTCCCTTTCGGCAAAACTTATCCTCCTTCTGTGGCTCGGGGCGAGGGGGAAGACGTGGTCGCTGCGGGCGTCGCGGCGGCCACGGGCGCGGTCGCATTGGACTGTTCGCGCGCTTGCCCTCCGGAAGTTTTCCCGCTTGGACGCTTAGGCGCCAAAATCGCTGTAAGATTAGGGCCCTCCTGCCGCGGGCGCGTTTCCACCTGCCCGACCTCGGAAACCTGTTCAATCAGACGGTTCATCATTTCCCAGCCAATATTCCGATGGGCCATCTCGCGTCCGCGAAAGGCGATGGTGGCCTTCACCTTGCTGCCTTCCTCGAGAAAGCGCACGATGTGGTTCTTCTTGACCTCAAAGTCGTGTTCGCCGGTACGGGGCCGGAATTTGACCTCCTTCAGCTCAATCGACTTCTGGTGCTTGCGCGCATCGTGCTGGCGCTTGTTCTGCTGGTAGAGATATTTACCATAATTAATGATCCGGCAAACGGGCGGAGTGGCGCGCGGTGAAACCTCCACCAGATCCAGCCCTCGCTCGCGGGCAATCTTCAAAGCTTCCCAGGGCGGCATGATGCCGAGTTGCTTTCCTTCGTCATCCACCACTCGGACTTCACGAGCGCGAATTCTTTCGTTGATTCGAACAAAACGATCAGCGATAGGCGTTGCCTCCCGGCCTCTCAAAGGCCCAATGAAATAAAATCACTTTCCGGGGTCCCCTGCGCGTTCATCCAGCGGACAGCCATCATTCTTCGTGAAGCGAAACCCTTCCCGCTCGTAACAAGTAGCGAGTCTGGGAAAGCGGTTTGCCGCTCCTTTGCGCGCCGCCCCTTACTGACCATTGCTTTGAAAATGATTCACTGCACTGGGCATCATAGGCTGCGGCCTCTCGGCCAGACGCTGGAAGACCGCTTCGAGCTAGCTTACCATTTCACAGCGCGCGTGTCGATAAGCTCGCGCATGGAGCGAATAAATTCCTCAAGCGGCTGAAAGCCTGCATCGCCGCGATCGCGCCGCCGGACGGCCACCCCATGGGCCTGCGATTCGCGATCCCCCACGACCAACATGAACGGAATTTTCTGCAACTGGGCATCGCGGATGCGAGCGTTCAGCTTCTCATTGCGGTCGTCCAGTTGGGCGCGAATTTGCGCTGCACGCAACGCCTCCGTCACCTGGCGCGCATATTCGATATGCTTTTCGCTGACCGGAAGCACCGCAGCCTGGACGGGCGACAGCCATACCGGAAACGCTCCGGCATAATGCTCGATCAGGACTCCAAAGAACCGCTCCACCGAACCGAGCAGGGCGCGATGCACCATGATCGGCGTATGAGCGTGGCCGTCAGCCCCGACATATTCCAGCCCAAAGCGCTGCGGCAGGAAGAAGTCAAACTGAACCGTTGAGAGCTGCCACCGGCGCCCCAAGGCGTCAACCAGCTTGATGTCAATCTTAGGCCCGTAGAACGCCGCCTCGCCTGAAATGCGCTTGAAGGGCATCCTGCGATCGCGCAGCACGGACTCGAGAATCCGCTCGGCCATTTCCCACAGCGTCGGATCGCCCGAATATTTGGCCTGATCCTGCGAATCCCAGGTGGAAAGCTCGACTTCAAACTCTTCAAACCCGAAAGTGCGCAAAACCAGCAAGGCAAAATCCACGCATGCTGCGACCTCGGCCTCCACTGTTTCGAGCGTGGCGAAAATATGCGCGTCGTCCTGCGTGAAGCCACGTACACGTAAGAGGCCATGCATCACGCCGGAACGCTCGTAACGATAGACGGTGCCGAACTCCGCCAGGCGCAGGGGCAGCTCGCGATAGCTGCGGCGCGAGTCCTTGTAGATGAGGATGTGGAAGGGGCAGTTCATGGGCTTCAACTGGTAGTCGGCGTCCTCCAGTTGAATGGGCGTGAACATATTCTCGCGATAGAAATTCGCATGGCCGCTGGTCTTCCACAAGTCCACGCGCGCTACGTGCGGCGTATAAACCAGGTTATAGCCTTGCTTCAGTAGTTCTTCTCGCAGAAAATCTTCAATCTCTTTGCGGATCAGGCCGCCCTTGGGATGCCAGAAGATCAACCCGGGGCCTGCTTCTTCCTGAATGCTGAAAAGGTCCAGGTCCTTGCCTAAACGGCGGTGATCGCGCTTTTTGGCTTCTTCCATTTGTGCCAGGAATTGATCCAGATCCTTCTGGCTAAAAAACGCGGTGCCATAAATGCGCTGCATCGGATGCGAGCGCTCGTCACCCTTCCAATGCGCTCCCGAGACGCCCAGCAGCTTGAACGCCTTGATGCGCCCGGTTGAGGGAATATGGGGGCCGCGGCAAAAATCAAGAAATTTCCCGGTGCGATAGGCTGAAAAGACCGGCTCGGCTTTTTCCTGAATCAACTCGCATTTTAGAAACTCCCCCATCTTCTCAAACAGCTTCAAGCCTTCTTCTTTGGGAAAATAGACGCGCTCATAGGGCAGATCAGCCTTCACCAGTTCGGCCATCTTCTGTTCAAGCCTCCGCAGATCATCCTCCGTGAACGGCTTCTCCCGATAAAAATCGTAGAAGAAACCCGTTTCGGTGGGAGGGCCAATGCCGGGGTGGGCGTCCGGAAACAGCTCCAGAACGGCAGCCGCCAGCAGATGCGCCGAAGAGTGGCGATAGACTTCAAGCCCTTCAGGGGAGGAAGGGGTAATAAACTGGATGGGAGCGCTTTCTTCAATGGGGGAAGAAAGATCGATGAAGCGGCCATTCACTTTCGCGACCAGCGCTTCCCGCGCAAGTCGCGGCCCAAGAGATGCCGCAACATCGAGCGCGGTGATTCCACGGGGAAATTCCTGCGTGCGCCCGTCTGGAAAAGTAAGCTGAATGTTCTCCATGCCAAGTTGCGAGTCGAATTGAAAAGAACATTCTTAACTTAGCAAACGAAGCGCTCGCCGGTCAAACCGGATCGCGCCGGGGCGCTCTCCTGCGAGGGTGAAAAGACAAAAAGTAAGGATAGACGTTATAATGGCGTTTAGAAGCAGAGTTCCTTCCTGACAGTTATACATCATCAATGGCCATTTATAGCGTTTACGTCTCTTCCCGCGATGACGCCGAGGCGCACCACTGGCTGACGTTTTTCCGCCGGCACGGTTACGAAGACCTCAAGGGTCTGGTTATTGAACGTGTTTATTGGCTGGAAGGGAACCTTCGGCCCGAAAGACTTTTGCCGCTGCTTGCCAATCCTGTTTACCAGACGACATCCAGTCAATCTATGTTGGACCCTGCACAGGGTCCCATTCTGGAGATTGCCTACCGCCACGCTGTAACAGACCCTGAAACGCCTTCGATTCTTGAAGCGGCGCACGCCCTGGGCGAAGATGGCCTGGAATTTGCGCGGCTCAGCAAGCGCTACCAGTTTTGTGGAGTCACGCGGCAGGATGCACTCAGGATTGCAGAGCGTTTTCTTTTTAATAAAGTGGTCGAACGAATTCGCGAGCCCCATGAGCTTGTGACCACTTTGCGACCTACGGGCGAGCCTGATCCAGTTACGACGGTCTCCCTTGCCGGGCTGAGCGATGAAGAGCTTCAGGCTCTTTCCGCAGCACGTTCATGGTACGCGCCTCTCTCGCAAATGCGCGTGATTCAGGCTCACGAACGCCGTATCGGAAGGCCCCATACGGATGCGGAAATCGAGATTCTGGCGCAGAGTTGGAGCGATCATTGTTACCACACCACGTGGAAAAGCCTGGGGTTGCTGAAGAAGCTCTCCGAGGCGACCGCCCGCATCGCGCACCCGCTGGTGGTGAGCGCTTTTAAGGACAACGCCGGAGGAATCGAGTTCTATGAAGATTGGGTGGTTACCATCAAGGGTGAAACGCACAACTTCCCAAGCTCCATCGCCCCCTTTGGCGGCGTCGCCACCAAACACGGCGGCGTAATTCGGGATACGCTCGGCTTTGGCAAAGGGGCTTATCCGATTGGCGGCACGACGATCATGGGTACATTGGACCCTGCCATGCCTGAGAATCAGGTTCCTGAGGGAGCGCTTCCGCCCCAACTCATTCTTTCCGAGTCGATTCGCGCAACAGCCTACTACATGAACCCCATGGGGATTCCCATGATGCATGCGATTTACCGCCGCCATCCCGGCTATGCAAAGTGTTTGGCCCTGGGTCACTCCCTGGGGTTAATTCCTCGAAAATACGCTCTGAAAGATCAGCCCAGGCCCGGAGACGCGCTGTTGCTGATCGGCGGCGAGACAGGGCGCGACGGGATTCATGGAGCCACAGCCAGTTCGGCTTCGATGACCCAGGAGACGTTGGCAAAAGAGTCCGCCGCGGTGCAGATTGGCCACCCGATTACCGAACGCCGGTTTACCACCGCCATTCCCGCCTTGCGCGATCGGGGCTGCATTCGTTCGATCACCGACCTCGGCGCAGGCGGAATTTCCTGCGGCGCAGGTGAAATGGGGGCTGAAACCGGGGTCGCGCTGAATCTGGATGCCGTGCCGCTAAAAGATCGGAGTCTGACCGCCTGGGAAATCCTGCTTTCGGAATCACAAGAAAGAATGCTGATCGCGGTTCCCCCCGAAAAGCTCGACGAGGCTGAGCGCTTGCTTGATCGTTATGAAGTGCGTCACGCTACCATCGGGCGTTTCACGGACTCCCACCGGCTGGAGGCCGCCTGGAGGGGGCAAAAGGTGGTAGATCTTAAGATGAGTTTTCTGTGGGGCGCCTGTCCCATCGATCCGATCCCGATGGCTGCGCCTAAGCGCGAACTTGCGCCTTTGCGAATTCCTGAACCGAAGACAGCAGATGAGTGGTTCGAGGCTGTGCATCGAGTGCTGAGACACTATCACTGTGCCGACCAGAGCGCTGCCGGTTCACGCTTTGACTCGACCGTGCAGGGACGGACCGTAGTTGGCCCTTACGGCGGCAAGAACCATCGCATGCCTTCGGGCTTTTATCTCTCGGCGCCGTTGCGCGGCAAGAACTACGGTGTTATCACCACCGTGGCCTTCAACCCGCTCTATGGCGAGATCGATCCAGCCGGAATGGCGAAGCTCATGATCATCGAGGCGATCACCAAGGCCGTTGTTGCAGGAGCGGACTATCGTGAGCTGGCGCTCTGCGACAATTTCTACACGCCGCGTGTGCGCCCTGAAGTGGCCTGGGACTTGACTCGTATGGTTGAGACCATCGCGGACTTCTCTAAGAAAATTGGCGTGCCGTTCATTTCCGGGAAAGATTCGAGTTCCGGCACTTTTGATTCCGCCGGAGTAAGCATTGAAGTGCCTCCCACGCTAGCGGTTATGGCTTTCGGGAGAATGCCTGATGTCCGGCGCGCGGTGACCAAGGATTTCAAAAGGCCGGGAAACAAGCTGCTGTTGGTGGGTCATACAGACTCCCATGCGCTGAGCGGCAGCGTCTATGCGGATAGCTACGGCCAGCGTGGCGATCGCCTGTTTGATCCCGGTGACGGAAAGAGCATCCGGAAGCTCTGGGACGCGCTGGTGCGGGTTCATCGTGAAGAAGGTTACGTCTCGGCCAGCGCTATTGCCGAGGGAGGCGTTTTTCTGCCGGTATTTGAAGCTGCCTATGGCTCAGGGTGGGGCGCGCAAATTGATTTGCCGAGGATTATGGAAGATGCCAGTACCGGCACAAAATCCGTCGTTCCATTCCGGAATGACGGCCTGCTTTTCGGGGAATTCATCGGCGCGGCATTGCTGGAAGTTCCGCCCGGCTTTGATGCGTCCAGATCCTTTCAGGGGATACCGTACGTCACCCTCGGCAATGTTACCTCAGAAAGCCGTATCACTCTTATACAGGAAGGAAAAACCATCTGGCAGGAGGAAGTTTCAGATCTTGCGGAGGTCTGGAGCAAACCCTTCCGAGAGGTGCTCGAATGAGCAAGGCAGTCACCGCCATTCTGTATGCGCCAGGAACCAATTGTCATGAGGAGACGGCCGCCGCGCTGGAACGCGCCGGGTTGAGAAGCGAACTGGCGCTGCTCGGCGACCTGCTGAAAGGCGAAATCCGCCTGGAGCCTTATCAGGCTCTGGTGATTCCCGGAGGATTTTCTTACGGCGATCACCTCGGCGCAGGCCGCATTTTCGCCATCTTGTTGGGCGCACGGCTCAGGGACCAACTGACGGAGTTCCTCGATTCCGGCAAGCCCGTGCTGGGCATTTGTAACGGCTTTCAAATCCTGGCCGAGGCGGGGATTTTGCCTTATCGCAGATTGGGCGAGCGCGCGATGGCGTTGCTGGCGAATCAATCCGCGCGATTTGAAGATCGGCGGGTGCGTCTGCTGGTTTCAGAACAGGAATGTCTTTGGACCCGGGATTTGGCAGGACAAGTTCTTGAAATGCCCTCCGCTCACGGCGAAGGGCGGCCCCTGTTTTGCGATTCAGACAGCGGCGCCTCGCCCCGCGTGGTTCTAAAGTATAGCGATGAGAACGGGGCGCCAACCTTGCATTATCCTGAAAACCCGAACGGGGCGCCGGATGCCGTGGCGGGGATTACCGATGAGACAGGGCTCGTTCTGGGCTTGATGCCTCATCCTGAGCGTGCCTCTCTGGCGGTTCACGAATCTCAGGACGGATTGAAGCTCTTCAAGAACTTGGCCCGCTGGCTGCTGGCGTGACCGAAGTAAATCAATAGTCCGTCATTCTGAGCGCTCCGTATTCTCTTACTTTCATGGGGTTGCTTTCTGAAATCTGAAATTTGAAATCGGCTTTGGTTGCGGTCGTCAGCCGACGCTGCGTTGACATACTTCCCCGGAGAAAAAGTCGATGAGTGCCTTCATTGCTGGCCCGGGGAATTGTTGTTTGCGGGCTCGGTAGCGCTTGGTTCAATCAGCGGCGGCAATTGATGTGTGCGGCGATAAGCTCTGCGAATGTTCACAATACGGTTCGCCGCCTGTTGCCAGCGATCCAGTTCCGCATCGTAGCGGAGCAGAATATTCCCGAGAAAGTAGGGCGTGTTTTCACCCAGCCAGAGCTTTTGATAATGATTTCGCAGCCATGTGGTGTGATCCCGCATATCCTCAATCAGGCCGTTCGTGCCTTCGATGCGATAGAGAATATCGTTCACCTGGGCAGGGTTTGACGCATTGGCTTGCGCCTGGGAATAAAGATCGGAGATATATTTGGCGTAGATGGCCTTCTGGCCGAGGAAGTCAAAGCGACGCGCTGCGAAGGCCACGTAGTCGAGAAAGTCCTGATTCTGTCGCGCCAGATGGCGATTCGAAATCAGATCGGCCATCACATCCTCCGCCAGCAGGCGCACCTGGTGAGCGGCAGGCTCCAGTTGTTTATAAAATTCCTGGCCCGAAGGGGACATGGCGTCAATCCAGGTGAGCCAATCCTGCCCGTCGGTATGAATGGAGTTCCTGAGCAACTGGTGAATCTGGGTCAGTTGCTCCACTTCCGTAACGAAGTGGTGTCCATCCGCGCGATAAAAAGCCCAGTCCCAGGCGTTTGAGAACTGCTTGTCATCCACCGATTGCTGCCAGCCCTGAGCGGCGCCATAAACCAGGCCATACCACGTGAAGTTGATCATTCCTTCGCCATCATCCATCCAGGTGGTATTGAACTCTCCGGTGGCGCCCAGATTCTTTCCATCGGTCACAAACTGGCGGATGTTGGGGAGCGCCTCTGAATAATCCGGGAAGATGCGGCTCCAGTTGCTGACGCCCGGCGCCACCCACGTCTCAAGCCCCACATCGCGGAAAGGCTTGATTTCATTGGCAAATGATGCGCGCGGCGCATAGTCCCAGGGAATGGCAATCATATCGTGCGGCAGGTCTTTTAAATGCTCCGGATGCTGCACGCCCATATCACCCCAGAAGAGGAGTTTGCGATGGAACGGGCGCAGTTCCTGATCAATTTGCCGGAGGTAGTTGATGTAGACCTGCCCGTAACCTTGCTGCTCAACCCACGTTTTCGTCCGGCCCTGGCCGAGTTCGAAAGTTTCGTCGGCTCCGATATGGAAAAACGGAGCGGGAAAGACTTTCGCAAGGTCTGAGAACATCCGGCCAATAAAAGTGATGGATGCCGGGACGGTGGGCGAGAGAACGTGGCCGTAGGGAACTTCCACCATGTTCTGAAAGCGCTCATATTGCAGCGCCAGGTGGAGATGACCGAAGGATTCCTGCTCCGGCACAACCATGACGTGATACTGCCTGGCGAAATCAACAATCTGGCGCGCTTCGTCCGGCGTGATGGCGCCCCCGGGCTGAGCAACCAGCGGCAGGCTCGGATAAGCGTAGGTATTTTCCATGTAAAGCGAATAGAGATTCACCTTGTATTCGGCCAGCGTCGCGATTTCGCGCTTGATGGAGGAGAGTGAAGGAATAGGTCCCCGGCTGATGTCAATGCTGACGCCGCGCCATCGCAGGGCCGGCCAATCCACAATCCGTACCGCCGGGCATTCGGCTGCGCCGCCACCCGCCACAGGGTGAAAGAGCTGGCGCAAGGTCTGAACGCCGTAGAAAACGCCCGCCGCCGTCTTGCCCACCACCACGGCCTCGCGCGGAGTCACCACCAGGACGTATCCTTCTTCTTCGCCTTGCGCGGGAAATGCAAGCCCTGCCTGTTCGAGAGCGCGCTGCCCCTCACGGTCGTCCGCGCGCGCCAGCACAATCCTTGGCGATCCAGACGGGTGCGTTTTTACCACCGCCTCGACGCCGTCGATCTGATCCAAGTCCTTGGCCAGCAGCGAGGCGGCAAACCGGTCTGCGTCTGAATCGCTCGGGACTCCGATCGTGATGCGCTCTTTCGTGTGCAGCACGCCTGCGCCAAGCTCCAACTGGCGCGGGTAAGGCGTAAGCGGAAGCTCCGCCGCCCTCAAAAAGGCGCTCGAAAAAAGAACAATAGCGATCAGGCTCAGGCGTTGGATCATGATGAACTCCTTAGACGGCTGTAAGTCATTGTCGCGCGGCCTGCGGATCATAACGACGAATCGCTCGAAGCGCCGCGCCGGAACGTTGAAGGATAGTGCCATTCGCGGGGTTGCGTCAATTTCAAATTGACAGGGCGGTTGCCATCCACCAGCCTGCCCGGTACGCTAGAGGGAAGGGGATTCAAGATGGCGAATCAAGGAATGCTTATCGGCACAGACTTTCAGAAGGAGAATAGAACGCCCCATGATTCAAAAATTCCTGATCATCGTCAGTGTGCTCCTCGGAATCTCGGCAGCAGGGCTCGCGCAGAACGCTCCTCGCATGGAGATCTTTGGAGGCTATTCGTTCGCCAAAGCAAGCTTCAGTTCCACGAACTCGCCTTTTTTCTTATCCGCCGTACCCTTTGGGCAAGACTTTGATTTAAGAGGCTGGGAGGCGTCCGTATCTGAAAATGTGGACAACTGGTTTGGCATCACGCAGGAATTCACGGGCCTCTACGGCAATCCACGATTGAACAGCTTTAATCATAACACTCATCTTTACTCTTTCCTTTCAGGTCCTCGATTTGCCTATCGCCACAACGAGCGGATCACCCCATTTGCGCACGCGCTGTTTGGTTATGATGAGATCAGCATGAAAATTCCAGCCGCTGGGGGAATCACCGCGAAAGACCAGTCTTATGGCATGGCGCTGGGCGGCGGACTTGACGTAAGATTGCACGGAATCTTTGCGCTGCGGTTAATTCAGGCTGATTACTATATGACGCAATTCTTCGGCAAGACGCAAAGTAACCTGCGGCTTTCGGCCGGGATTGTGATTCAGCTTGGGCGAACGGGATACTGAACGGCCGGAAGCTTTTCTGCCGCCGGGCGCGCGCAGGGGCGCGTCTCTCAGGTTGCGCTAAGTAATTTCGACCCACAGAGAAATACGATGTGAACAGGTTTTGCCCGTCTTCAAGGCCCTCGCTTTTTTCATGCCACCCGATATGCTAGCGTAATGATGTAAGGAATAACCTGACCTTACGGGAGCTCTTCATGAAACGATACGGCGAGCACCGCTTTCCCGGAAAGCTGTTTATCGTTGAAGGAGTCGATGGCTCCGGCAAATCCACCCAGCTCAATCTGCTCTACCAGTGGCTTCAGAGTGAAGGGTATGGAGTGGTGTTCAGCGAATGGAATTCCTCGCCGCTCGTGCGCAGGGTCACCAAGCGCGGCAAGAAAAGGCAGATGCTGACGCCTTCCACTTTCAGCCTGATCCATGCAACCGATTTTGCCGACCGGACGGAACACAGCATTATCCCGCTGCTCAAGGCGGGCGCCGTGGTGCTTTGTGACCGTTACATTTACACCGCTTTCGCGCGCGACGTGGCCCGGGGTATGGACCCCAAGTGGGTGCGCGAGCTTTATTCATTTGCTGTAAAACCGACGGTGGCATTCTATTTCCGGGTTCCGTTGGACGTGGCCGTCAAGCGCCTTCATGCCAGCCGCAAAGGTTTCAAGTACTACGAAGCTGGGATGGACCTTGATCTGAGCGAGGACCCGGACGAGAGCTTTAAACTCTTCCAGGGCCGGATCGTGGAAGAATATGAAAAAATGATCCCGGAATTTGACCTGACGGTAGTGGATGCGACTCTGCCCATCGAGGAGCAGCAGATCCAGATGAGACCGGTGGTGAAGAATCGCCTGGCCCAGGCCAAGAGATTGCGAGTGGCGCCATGAGAGAAACCTACGGAGTGGTTCTGCAGGGCATGAACCTGGCGGAGCTTAGCGGAAAGCTGATTGTCATTGAAGGAACGGACGGAGTCGGGCGCTCCACCCAGATCAGCCTCCTGAAGCCCTGGCTCGAACATCAGGGCCATGCCGTGGTGGATACCGGAATGACGCGGTCAGCCCTGGCCGGGAAAGGAATCAAAAAAGCCAAAGAGGGGCACACGCTGGGCCGCATCACTCTGGCCCTTTTCTACGCAACGGACTTTGCGGACCGGCTCATTCATCAGATTGTGCCGGCGCTCCAGGCCGGCTTCGTGGTGCTGACCGATCGGTATATCTATTCGCTCATGGCGCGCGCCCTGGTGCGCGGGCTGGACGTTCCCTGGCTGCGGAATCTCTACAGTTTTGCCCTCAAACCCGACGCGGTCTTTTACCTGCGCATCGGCGTCGATGATTTGATTCCTCGCGTGGTTTTTTCCCGCGGCTTCGATTACTGGGAATCCGGCATGGATCTGCATCCGAGCGAAGATATGTATGAAAGCTTCCGTAAATATCAGACCGCCTTGCTGGGGCACTTCGATACGCTCGCGGAAGAATACGGCTTTGAGGTGATCGACGCGACGCAGGATATCCGCTCGATTTTTGAACAGCTTCAGGAAGGAATCAAGCGCATCCTGAATGGCGAGCGAACGAAGGAGTTAAGAACGGAGCCTGCGCTGCCCCAGGCTGCGGCAAAGATTGTGGTCCCTGAACACCCCCTCCCAGCCCCTCAAGCTGAAAAGGCAGACGCTGCTGTTCCCAAGAGCTGATGCGGGCTGCAAATGGACGTGACGCTCAATTCCGTGTCAGTGTGGGGCATTTCCGGCTCAACATCCGATTCTTTAAGAATTCTAACCTTTCTGAATTTTGTCCTTCTGAAGGTGACCTTTTCAACCTTCCTTGCGTCTAATTTCCTTTGAGCAGCCTGTTGTGACGGCGACTTGATTTTCAGCAATTTCGGCGATGATGGATTACCGCCGCCCCAAAAAAACAATAAAAAAAACGAAACTTTCACAGAGCGGGGATCGTATACCCATAAGACAGAACTTGAGCAGGAAAAGAGAGGGCTTATGCTGCTGAAACTTAATGGCAAGATCGAGATTGAGGATATGTGGAATCATGCGCCCGAACGAATCCGAGAACTTCGGGAATTGCTGGCGCAAGGGGTTATCGCCTCCGCCGACGCGCACCGAAACAACTTCTACGAGATTGCGCATGATTCCCGCGTATTCTACATTCACATCTGCCCCAACAGTAAAGTCCTGTTGCTGGCCGTCTGGCCTAAAGAAAACTTTGAGCCCCTGATTCGCGCAGCCAGTCATATGGCTTCAACCTCTGCCGTCAATTCCGCGCTTTAGCGGATTACCGCAACCTATTCGCACTTCCTTTTTTAACAACTCTTCACCCCGTCCCCCTCCGGGCAGGGGCAGGGTGGCGCGACGCGATGGGTGAAGGGATCGCCGCCGCTGTGGGAAAGACTGTCACAACAGCCTGTAATTCTCAGTGATGTACTCAGCCTACGGGCTCGGCCTCCACGCCGTGCTGCGGACGATTTTCGATTTCTCCGCGCGGCAAGAACGAAGCCCTATGGTTGAGTACCTCATGATCTGCGCCCGCGAGAGTCCATTCCCGGAACCGAGCCAGAATCCGACTCTTGGCCTTTCGATTTTGCGCGATCAGGCGCATCACTTGCATGGCAAGGTCCAGACGCTCGCGCAAGAAGCCCGGCTCGGCGATCATCTCTTCCATCATCTGCTCCTCCACTTCCAGGTCATGCCAGCCGCCAAGATGCTGCTGCAATTTTCGCAGCCGGGTTAACGCCGGATGGCTGCCTTGCACTCCCAAATCATCCAGGATCTCGATCAGGTAGCGAAGCTTCTTGGTGGCGATGCGGGCGCGGTGAATCGCCTGAACGTCTGACGAGTCTTGAGCGCCGGCGAAATATCTCTCCAGGTTCGCCCGCGCCTGCTTCAACCGCTCGAAAATCCAGTTTTGGAACTGTGCCTCCCGCCCTTGCGATGCCTCAGAAAGCTCCGAACCAGGCTCCATGCTCATGGGGAGTGTGTTGGATTCCAAATGAGTTCGAAGCCGCGTATAAACCCGCGCAAAATTTAACTGGCCCAATTTCTTCGACGCTTTTGCGTGAGCCTTCCCCCGCCGCTCACGAACATAATCCAGCACCGCTTCCCAGGCTTCTCGGCGCGTCCCGCGGGTCCTGGCTAGCAGTTTTTCGATGCGCTGGATGAAAACGTCGCAGTTGCGCACCTCTGAACAGGCTTTCCGACAGCGCTTGACTTTGCGGCGAGCTTTGCGGATTCCGGCTGTTTGAGGCGATAGCGTCAGGAAATCAAGCGCGGGTTGCAAGCGCCGGCTGGCGACGCGGAAATCGTGAATGGCGTCCGGGTCGTCTCCGCGCAGGACCTTCGGTTCCAGGCGAATCATCCGATTAAGCCTCCGCAACGCCAGCTTCCGCGCCCGGTCCCAGGCTAAAGTTCCGTCAGGCATTGGCACAGGCTCGTTCTCCATCTTTCTTTGCCGCAAGATAGTCTCTCCATCTCCGTTCAAGATGCCCTCACGCGCGCGCTCACAAGCCTTTGGACTTGCGAAACTCTTCCACCACCTCTCGGGCCGAGCGATGCTTCGCCACCACTTCGTAGTTCATCTCGCGCATCTCATCCGTGGAAATCTTTCCCGCCAATTCCTCCAGAGCTTTATGGACTGCGGGATAGCGGCGTAGCATCTGCTGCCGGGCGATCGGAACAGCCTGGTACGGCGGAAAATAGTGGCGATCATCCTGAAGGACGACCAGATGATAGGCCTCGATCATCCCATCCGTTGAGTTTCCTGCCACCAAATCGACCTGATGGGAAATCAAGGCTCGATACAGAAGGCCAAGGTCCATGATCCGGGGCGCAGAGGCGAAATGCAAATGATACGTCTGAACGAAACCTCGATATCCGTCCTTGCGCTCCATGAATTCATATCCAAAGCCCGGTCGCCAGTGGGGCGCAATAGAAGCAAGCTGCGAGATGTTTTGCAAGTGATAGCGCTGCACGTCTTCGCCTCGAATGACTATGGCGAAACTATCCTCAAACCCGAGGGGAGGCATCACGACCAGATCGTAGCGCTGGGCATATTCGGCTTTCACCCGTTGATAGGTCTCATCAGGGCTGCCGCGCGCAGGCTGCTTCAGAATAGCCTCCAACGCCGTGCCGGTATATTCCACATACACGTCAATCCGCCCGGCAAGAATGGCCTGCTGAGCGATGTAGGTTCCGCCGAGATAAAAACGGCGTTCAACCGGCAGGCCCGTTGCGGCGTGGATGTGCTGCGCTAGAAGCTCTCCCAGAATTTCCTGCTCGGCAAAATTCTTGCTGCCCACCACCACCGCATCGGGGTGCGGCGGGCTACAGGCCACGAACAGCGAAACAAAGATTAAGCCCGTCAGGGCGACGCCGACGAAGGAGCCGGAAAGCTTCATCCTGATTCATCCCTTTTTGAGCGCCTGTTCGAGCCAGCCCAGCGCGAGGTCGGCCACCAACGCCATGATCGCCGAGGGAATGGCGCCGGCAAGAATAAGATCATTGTTCACCATCGAAAGGCCGCGAAAGATGAATTCGCCCAGACCGCCAGCCCCGACAGCAGCCGCGATCGTGGCCACGCCCACTGAAATCACGGTGGCCACGCGCACGCCAGCAATAATGACGCTCCACGAAAGCGGAAGCTGGACCTGGTAAAGGATTTGCCAGCCCGTCATGCCCATTCCGCGGCCTGCCTCGATGATGGCCGGATCGACGGCCAGAATTCCCGCATAGGTGTTGCGAATGATGGGCAGCAGGGCATAAAGCGTCAGCGCCAGAATGGCCAGCCGATCAGCCCGAGCGCCGATCCAGGGCACGGGCAGCAGAAGGCCGAAGAGAGCCAGGCTCGGAATGGTCTCCATCACGTTGGCGCCGCCGATGACAGGTTTCCGAAAGCCGGCCCTTCGCGTCAACAGAATTCCCAGCGGGATGCCAATCGCCACCGCCAGCAACATGGAAACCCCCACCATCCAGAGATGCTCCAGAAGGAGCGTCAACACTTCAGCCCGATCGCTCCAGAAGAAATTCAAGAGTCCCACCGAACATCCTCCCTGCAGCAGAATTCGCGATGATGATCACTGACCGTTTGGCGCCCACCTCACAAACGCGGCGTTGGCCCGGCAGGTCGAAAGCGCGCCGATGCGCAAAATGGCCGGCGTCTATTCTTGAATTGCCACCGGGAATTCACCGGTCAGACTCCCGCAAAGGCCGCGACATATTGCTGCACCAGCGGGTTTTTGGAATGCCGGAACTCTTCAGGCGTATAAATTCCCGCCAGCCGGCCCGCATCCAGCAGGGCAATCCGGGTTGCGAGCCGCAGCGCCTCGTGCAGATCGTGGGTTACAAAGACGATGGTCTTATGCAGACGCTGCTGCAATTCCAGAAGCTGTTGCTGCAACTCCGAGCGTGTGATTGGATCGAGCGCGCCAAAAGGCTCATCCATCAAAAGCAACGAGGGATCAGCCGCCAGAGCGCGAGCCACCCCAACCCGCTGCCGTTGCCCTCCGGAAAGCTGCCTGGGAAGGCGCGCCCTCAGTTCAGGATCGAGACCCACCAGCCGCAACAACTCGCTTACACGCGCGCGAATGCGTTCCGGCGGCCAACCTTCGAGAGAAGGTACGAGGCCGATGTTCCGCTCCACGGTAAAGTGCGGAAAAAGGCCGCCCTCCTGAATGACGTAACCCATCCGCCGCCGGAGTTCGATGGGGTCCCATTGGCTTGTAGGCCGGCCTTCCACGTAAACTTCTCCCAAGGTAGGAACCACCAGCGCGTTAATCAGCTTCAGAAGGGTTGTCTTGCCGGAGCCGCTGCGGCCCAGCAGGATCAGCGCCTCGCCTTGATGGATCTCAAGGTTGATGCGATGAAGGATTTCGCGCTGGCCGTCCAGGCGGAGGGATATGTCGCGGAATTCAACAATGTTCATTGCAGAAGAGGAATCATTTCCAGGCATCGGAGCGCTCCGCTCCGAGCCTAACAATCCGCCATGCGGAGGTCAAATGCTGACGCCCACCCGTTGCGAGGAAAACCGCCCCAACTGGTGAGAATTACAAATTATAGTGACAACGAAAACTGTAGCGGCGCTGTCCTCAGCGCCGAAAAACGCTACAGAAAACGGTGTCACTATAATTTGTAAACCTCAGTAGTGGTATGCTTATCTCGTGAGCTTCTTTGTGCGATTATTTTCTCGGGAAAGGAGGCCGCCCTTATGAAAGTCCTGAATCTGGATTTACAACGCATTGCGCACGATACCTTCCGAATTACCGGAAGCA
>CADDZJ010000075.1 GCA_902812415.1 Acidobacteriota bacterium | reverse complement strand
ACTAACACGTTGACGATTGAAAAGTTGCGGACGGCGGCAGTTCAACCCAGAATGGCTGTGAGCAGGTAAGCTTCGAGGGCTTGTTCCAGATGAATGCGCTCCAGGGTGATCGCGGCTTGTCCACGCAGCGAAGCGTTTGAGACAGGGAAGGGAAGTTGGGCCAGGTTGCGAGGGCCTGAGGGCTCATCTCCGAGAGGTTCTGACAGGATTGAGGCCACGTACCGTTGCGTCTCCTGCGGTATATGATGAAACCAGTCCGATCCCCATTGGGCCAGGGCGCTAGTCACGCGCGCAGGTCCCCAGTTATAAGCTGCCAGCGCTTGCGCGGCGTTCCCAAAACGCACAAGCTGCTGCCGCAGATACTCAATTCCACCCTTGATGTTCTCAACCGCGTTGTGTGCGTCAACCCCGAGATCAGCCGCCGTCCCCGGCATAAGTTGCATCAGGCCGGTTGCACCGCTGCAGGGGTTCACCGCCTGCGGGTTTAACCCGGATTCATAACGCGCCACCCGGATGGCCAGCGCGGGGTTGATTCCAGCTTCTTGCGCCAGACGGGCGATTAGCTCTGACCAGAAAGACTTCGAACGAGAAAGTGGGGTTGCAGTTGAGCGCTGCTGCTCGATTCCGGATCGGGGAGGGAACAGGGGAGCATCGATCTTCATCGAAGTTTCCTTCGTGAGTTAAGGGCACGCAACATGCCAACCCGATTTCATCCGGTATCTTTTCTGTAAGTTATTGATATGCTGTGACATATCAGGGGATCGGTTGCTGATATGGCCGTTTTATAGGGGCCTCTCTCATGAGAGCTTTCTTATGCTGGCCAGTTTCCTGCCGTGAGCCAGAAACCAAACCCATGATTCCTTTGCAAATGGAGCGAGCCTGCCAAAAAAGTTGTCCGGTTCACTCGCTTTCAAGCGTCGTCGGAAAGGAAATGAAAATCATGGAATCAGAAAACGAGGAGGATGATATGGAAAGGCCGCCCATTCTGCAAGGAAAGCATGCAATAATTTTCGGCGCCGGAGGATCCATTGGCTCTGCGGTTGCAAGGGAATTTGCGGCTGAGGGAGCCGAAGTCTTTCTGTCTGGCCGAACAAAGTCAAACGTGGAAAACGTGACAAAGCAGATCGCGAGCTCAGGCGGTCGGGCACACACCGCCGTGATAGACGCCCTGGATGATGTCGCGGTCAACGAATACATCGACGACGTAGCCGAACAGGTGGGAAGAATCGACATCGTCCTCAATGCCACCGGGCCGTTAGCAGGAGAATACGGGAATACGAAAGGCGTTGTAGATCTCAAAACTGAGGAATTTATGACGCCTCTCACAACGATTGTAAAGTCGCAGTTCATCACTGCGCGTGCCGCCTCGCGCCAGATGGTGAAGCAACATTCCGGCGTGATCATTTTCATAACCGGCAGCCCGGCTCGTGGTCATGTGCCCGGTGCTACTGCCATTGGCGCGGCGTTTGGCGCGATTGAAAACCTGACCGAGAACCTGGCGATAGAAGTCGGTCCGCACGGAGTGAGGGTTGTATGTCTTCGGACGCTGGCTAACACGGACAGCCGGACAATTCAGCAAACGATGGAGTTCTTAGCCAGCAGGATGAACATCACCAAGGATCAGGCTATCGCGCAAATCGCGAACTCAAACTTTCTAAAGCGTCCGGCAAGCGTCTCTGACACCGCGAGGGCTGCGGTCCTTCTTGCTGCCGACAACGCGCAAATGCTGACCGGAACGGTAGTCAATGCAACCGCAGGCGCTGCTCTGGATTAGAATTTGCAGCTTGAAACTCGAAAAACATGTCCGGGACGAAGATTTCCAAACGTCTAGAACATGGAAGTTCAAATCCCGACATGATTGAGGGAGGTACTTTCGGGAGGAAATGCTTATGGCAAAGGTCATTCTTGGAAATCATACGGCGGTTTTTGCCGCGCGATCAGAACAGGATAGGATTCGCAAATTTTATTGCGATATCCTGGGCTGTAAAGTCAGAGTACAAAACGATGAAGTGGACCGCTTTCAATTGGATGACGTCCACTTTTGCTTTATCTGGCAGAACGCCCTGGATGAAAGTCACTTCTTGAAAGCAATCTACCTGGAACTCAAGACCGACAACACCGAGGAAATGAAACATAAAATTCTCGCCTTCGGCGTCAAGAAGCTCGATGCGCCTGATCCGCACCTTTATTTTCAGGCTCCAGGTGGGCAGGTGTTTCGCCTCGTGGGTATCAACGAAGATCTCTCACGGTATGAAGAGTCAACTTCATCAAGACCTGGATCGTCCGCGGCGACGTCACAGAAGCGTGAATCAGAAACAGGGGCTTCAAAAAGCAGCTAGCAGGGGAAAACGCGTTCTCGGTTGGCTTGCAGTTTATTTCAATCAAAACATAGAAGGAGGCAACAAATGGCCGGACAAGACTATTCTGCATCAATCAGTGCGAACATCACGCCACAGGAAGCAACCGAACGTATCAGCCGCGTGGCGGACTGGTGGACCGCGAGCTTCACCGGAGCCTCGGGGAAGGTTGGCGACATCTTCACGGTTCGCTGGGGCGAGACGTTCGTGGATTTTGCCGTGGCCGAGCTCGTTCCCGCGAGGAGAATCGTCTGGCTCGTCACCGATTGCAATCTGCCTTTTGTCCAGGACAAGAAGGAGTGGAAGGATACCCGCGTCATTTTTAATATTTCGTCGGATGGTGCGGCCACGACAGTGACCATGACCCATGAAGGACTTGCGCCCAGCGCCGAATGCTACGAGACCTGCAGGAAGGGCTGGAATTTCTACATCACGGAGAGCCTGCAGAAACTGCTCATGGAGAACCAAGGCATCCCAGACGGGCGGAAAAGGCAAGGAAATGGTGAAAGGGACAGTGCGGGAACGCGATGACCGCCGACAAAGCGTTTTTATGCGCCCTATTTAATCAAAGCGCCCATGAAAGACGACGGTCAGGCTGTGGAAAGCTGAATCGGACACAAAAAGATGTCCGGCGTTGCGGCCTTCAACCGTCGATAAAATGGAAACAAAAACCTACAGGAGGAATTCCAAATGAGCGAGTTCGCATTCTTATATCGTGGTCGGGACACGACGGCATCACCCGAGCAAATGCAAAAAACCATGGAGAAATGGCGCGCCTGGTTCGCAGAGCTTAGTGCGAAGGGCCACATCAAGGACATCGGCCATCCACTCGAGCCGACCACGGGCAAGGTGGTTAAAAGCAAGCAGAAGGCAGTGATTGACGGGCCGTTTGCTGAGGCCAAGGATGTGGTCGGCGGCTTCACGCTCATCGAGGCCCGTGACCTGGACCAGGCCGCGGAGCTCGCCAAAGGCTGTCCGATTCTGGAGGTTGGCGGCTCCGTGGAAGTCAGACCGATCCAGAAGTTGAGCATGTAAATGGAGCTGAGCGAGCACCTCTTTCGGCGTGAGGCGGGGCGCATGGTCGCCACGCTCACCCGGATCTTCGGAAGCGACAACCTCGCGCTGGCGGAAGACGTCGTGCAAGACGCCTTCTGCCGGGCGCTGGAAGTGTGGAGATTCCGGGGCGTACCGGAAAATCCCTCTGCGTGGCTGATGACCACGGCAAAGAACCGCGCGCTCGATTTGCTGCGGCGCCACCGCACAGCGCGGACGTATGAGCCGGAACTCGGACGGATGCTCAAGAGTGAATGGACGCTTGCTCCGACCGTCGAAGAACGTTTTAGCGACAACGCCGTCGAAGACGATCAGCTTCGAATGATGTTCTCCTGCTGCCACCCACGCTTACCCGATGAAGCGCAGGTCGCTCTGATGCTCAACATTCTGTGTGGTTTTAGCGTCGATGAGGTCGCTGCAGCGTTCATGAGCAGCCACGCGGCAATCGAAAAACGCGTCACACGCGCTAAGAAAGTTCTTGCGGGTTCCGGGAAGCTGTTCGATATCGCAAATGCTTCCGACTTCTCCAAGCGCCTGCCCGCCGTTCAGCGCGCGCTCTACCTCCTCTTCAACGAGGGCTACCACGGCGCCTCGCCGGAAGCCGCCGTCCGCGCCGATCTCTGTCATGAGGCCATGCGTCTTGCCGCTCTTCTCCTCGAGCGTCCGCTCTCCGCCACGCCAGTCACCCACGCGCTTTCGGCGCTGATGTGCCTTGACGCCGCGCGCCTACCGGCGCGGGTTGATGGCGCGGGCAATCTTACTTCCTTATTCGACCAGGATCGTTCCCTGTGGGATCGCCAGTTGATCGCGGAGGGTCTGAAGCTTTTGGAGCTTTCCGCCGCGGGACCGGAACTTTCGGAGTATCACCTCGAAGCCGCGATTGCCTCGGTTCACGCCATGGCCCGTAGCGTTGAGGAAACAGACTGGGGGCAGATTGTCTCCCTTTATGATGAGTTGCTGGCCATCCGGCCTTCACCCGTCGTCGCCCTGAATCGAGCCATTGCCATTGCGCAGCATCAGGGTCCGGAGCGTGGCCTCGAAGAGATTCGCAGGGTCGCTAACGCCGACCGCCTCGGCAATTACCCCTTCTACCACGCCGCGCTTGGGGAGTTTGAGTTGCGAAGCGGAAGGGACAAGATCGCGCGTGAGCACTTTATCATCGCGCTTGCGCTCGCCCGCAACCCCATGGAACAAAAATTTTTCAAACAGCGCATGGATGTCTGTGGAGATTCCGCCCCGCCGCGAGCCTGAACTTGCTTTTGAACGAACCTTCGGGCGGCGGCGGACTTCCAGACGTTCGCTGCGCGCGATTTGATCTTCCCAGTCCTCCCAGACTTGAATATGTTTGATCGTCAGCCCCCTTGGCAGTTCCCATACCAATTCCGCGCTACGCGTAGAGTTTGGATCTGAGACGGTGCATCCATTGTTGCTTGGGATCTGTACGGCCATCGAAATCCGCACAGATTGCACAACAAGAGTGATCTCAGTATTGGCACGGCAGAAAGATAGATAACGGTAAACGACCCGCGGTCATCGATGTTGCCAACGCCTCCAACTTGTCGGAGGCTCGAAAGTTGGCCCCGCCCTTTTCGGACTACGCCTATAATGTCACTCATCCTTTACCGATGAAACTGAAGTGGTAGTTGAAGTTCCACACGAGCCAAAGGGCACGCAGAAACTATGGTAGTAGCACGGGCAGGGTGTCGGATCAGGATAGGTTGCGAAATGTGTGCGCAAACTTATGAACCTGCTTGCCAAGCCGGAAGGGAATCGATTCGCTCCCGGACATGGCACGCTATTCTTCCGGTCGGATGGCATTGATCCCGACCGGAGTCTCGACTTCCATCGGGGCAGGAGGGGGACTGAGGGGCAGGGCATCCATTTCAGCTCGGAGTTGGGCCTCCAATTCCTTGAGCTTGGCGTCAATCTCCCGCTGCTTTTGCTTGCGACGGACCATATCTTCGCGGTAGCGCTTCAGGAAGTAGCTGATGGTCTCGACGCGGATTTTAATCGAGCCGGTGGGTTTGTTTTCGTCAATGTCTTTAAATGAGAAGTAAGGCGTGCCGGACTTGGTGACGGTTTCTTCCACCACGGTGTAAATGGGCGCATCGTGGCCGCATTTGAAGCTGGAAAGCTCAAGCGCCACCAGGTTGGGATGACGCGCGGTATACTTGGCTGCCCAGACTTTCTGCGACGTATTCTCGCTGTAACTGTTCTTCCAGGCGTCCCGGATATCCAGGGGGTGCTCGATGAGCCCCGACTTGATATCTTCCTCGAACAAGGGACCAACGATGTCGTCATCAATCGGCAGCGATTGCAGCGTGAGCACCGGATAGCCGATCTTCTGGAATTCTTCCAGAATCTCATGATTAATGCCCGGATCGTTGTGATAGGGGCGGCCCAGCAGCACGATCCCGATGCGGTCTTCGGCTTCAAGCTGCTTCAAAATCTCGCGGCCCTGCGCGCGCAATACGCCGCTCGTGAACTTATCCTGCGCCTTATAGCCTTCATCGAGCGCGCGCAGGTTCTCTTCCATCGAGAGTCCAAAGATATCCACAAACTGGTCGTAGAGTTGTTTCGCGAGCAGGAAAGGCTCGCCCGGATTCACAAATGTATCCAGGAAGAGGATGTTGTTCTCTCTGAAGATGTCACCTTCCTTGGTGAAGGCCGCCTTGACGGCTTCCGGCGTCGTGGCGACGGTCGGGCAGGCGCGATGGCCTTGCACGAACTTCAGATCGCTTGGCAGGTCATCAATCATGGGGCAGAAGATGATATCGAGTGGCTTCTTTTTATGATGGACGTAAAGCAGGTTGTGAACGTGCGGGATGGCGACTTTGGAAGGGAAGCACGGATCGATTGCGCCACGCTTCGCGCCTTCCTTGTAAAGCTGCTCGCTCGTGTAGTCCGAATAAATCAGGTTCTCCGCCGGAATCCCAAGCGCCTCAAAGTAGGCGCTGAAAATCGGGGTGACGGAGTACATATTCAGAATGCGTGGGATGCCGATGCGCAACTCCTTGCGGCGCTTCATCAGTTCCACGCGCCTTTTCTGTCTGGCCGTGATGGCCATTTTCGGCAGCGGATCGGCCACGACGGGCGGCTCGTAAGAACGAAACGCATAGCGCGCGCCCACCTCGGCCATATTGGGATTATCCTTCTTCATCTGGTCGAGACCCTTCTTGATTTCGCGCATGTCGTTGACGTCTTCGACCAGACCTTTTTCACAACTGTTGCCGACAATGAGGCGCTTGGTGTCTTTCAGGATGGGTATCTTGGACTTTTTCCAGGATTCATCAGCGCCCGCAATCTTCACGTCGATGAACGTGCGCATGCATTTGTTCTTGCAGAAGTAGCAGCGAGTATCCTCATTGCGGTGAGTCGTGTAGGAAATCTTTTCGACGGCATCAAAGCCGATAAACTGCGTGCGCATGCCGTTGTTATAAAGCCGGCGCACTTCGAGCGCGGCGCCAATCGCGCCGGACTCCCCGCAGTGCTCGTGCACAATCACGTTGGGCTTAACGCCCTTATCTTTGAAGCGGGACTCGATAAAGTCCACCTGCGCCTTGACAGCCGCCAGGTTGTGCTGCGTGCCGCCTTGCAAAACGAAGGTTTTGCCCAGAGAAGCCAGATTGGGTATTTGCGAAACGTAAAGCCAGATGTTTTTCGGCAGGACGTTCGCCAGGCCAGCCATAATCTCTTCCGGCTTCCAGCCCTGTCGCTGGAAGTCCACAATATCCGACTGCATGAAGACGGCGCAGCCATAGCCAAACATTGGCATGGCTTTGGCGCTGAAGGCGAGATCGGCATAATCCTTCACGTCATGTCCGAAGCCGACACAGGTGGATTGGAGGAAATAACCGTTGCCGGCGGAGCATTGCGTGTTCAGCTTGAAATCCTTGACGCGGCCATCCTGCAGGATGATCAGCTTGATGTCCTGACCGCCCACATCGCAGATTACGTCGGCGTCCGGATAAAAGTGCAATGCGGCTTCGGTGTGGGCGACGGTTTCAACAATCGCCACGTCGGCGCGAAGGACATCCTTCAGGATATCCTTTGCATAGCCCGTTGACCCAACGCCCAAGAGTTCGAGCGTAGCCCCTTGCGATTCCACCTGCTTGCGGAGGTTGGCGAACATTTCCATCGTATCTTCCAGGGGATTGCCCTTGGAAAGCTGGTAACACTTCACCATCACTTCGCCTTGCTCGCTCAACAGGACGGCTTTGGTGGAAGTCGAACCGCCATCGATGCCCATGAAAGCGCGCACGTGTTCGCCGGGAGCGAACGTCTTGGGAACAAACCTCCTGGGTTTGTAGCGTTCCTTAAAAGCCGCTAACTCATCTTCACTCTTGTAGAGACCGCTGCCGCCGCGCTTCTTCTTCTCTTCCAGGCGGCCCACATTGATATACCATTCGAGCTTTTCATAGCCCTGGTAGATGCCGATGTGCGCATCTTCATCAATTCCGTACCGCACGCATCCAAGCGCGGCAAAGTACTGCGCGTTCTGCGGAACCTGAATGAGGTCTTTCGGGTCTTTCCCTTCGGGCAGGGGATAGTTGCGCTCTTCCCAAACCTTGGGAATATTGTGCTTCCAGCACTCCTGCATGCCTTGAATGTAGGTATTCGGCCCCCCTAACAGCAGCACCACAGGACGCAATGTGTTGCCACGGGTGAGCACGGCGAGGTTTTGCTGGATGATGGCTTCAAAAAGCGAAGCCATCAGTTCGTTGGGCGGCACGCCGCTTTTCTGGAGGCCGTTAATGTCCGTCTCAGCAAAAACGCCGCATTTGCCGGCCACCGGGTGCAGCTTCAACCCGTAATAACCCATCTTGCAAAGCTGTTCTGCCGGGATGCGCAATTTGGCGTTGATTTTGTCAATCACCGCGCCGGTTCCACCTGCGCACTTGTCATTCATGGAAGGGATTTTTTTCTTGCGGCCGGTTTCGGGATCTTCCTTGAAGATGATGATCTTGGCGTCCTGCCCGCCCAGCTCAATGACAGAACCGCATTCAGGATAAAGGTGCTCCACCGCCAGCGAGACGGCGTTGACCTCCTGAACAAACTTTGCCCCGATGTGGGGCGCAATCCCTCCCCCGCCCGAGCCCGTAATGAAAATGCGCGTTTCGCCCGCCTTGATGCCCGTATCGGCTTCCATGCGCTTCAGAAATTCCAGACACTTTTCCGGCTGCTTGGTGTCGTGCCGCTGGTAGTCGCTCCAGACGATGTTCTGGTTCGTCAAATCAACGACAACGGACTTGACCGTCGTGGATCCCACGTCCAGGCCAACCATCAGATTTTTAGGGTCGGGAATATCCATCGTGAAGCCTCCGTGCGGGGGTCTATCGCGCTTATTATGGATGGCATCGAATGCCGCTATTGCGCTTTCGCTGCGCTGGCCATTTTGGCGAACGCTTCTTTGCTGCGTCGCTCCATTTCGTCTGGCGCCACATCTTCGATGTGCTGCGCAAGAGACCAGCGATGGCCGAACGGGTCTGTAATGGTGCCCCATCGGTCACCCCAGAACTGGTCGGCAAGCGGCATGGTAACCGTGGCGCCGGCTTTTACGGCTCGGTCAAAGAGTTGATCGACGTTTTCCGCGTAAATGGTCAGGCTGGTTGCAATGCCGCCCAGCGCCTGTGGCGAGGCCGAGAACCCCGGAAACTCATCGGCAAGCATAATGACGGAATCGCCTATTTTAACCTCTGCGTGCGCCACCTTGCCGTCTGGCGCCTTGTGAACGCCCCTCACTTCCGCGCCAAAAGCCTGCTTATAAAATTCGAGGGCTTTCATCCCGTCCCGCACCGTGATAGCTGGTGTAACCGTATGGAATCCTTCCGGAATCGCTTTGACTTTTCCTGCCATGTTTGTATCCCTTCTTTCTCCCCCTTGGCTTACTTCACAGAACCCTGCGTTTCGGGGTCAACGACCCTGTGTTCCCAAAGCTATACGGTAGCGGCCTCGACGGTGACTGTTTGTCTCATCTCGGCTTTCATACGCTCAGCGGCATGAAGGACGAAATTGGCGGCCACGCCAATCACCCCCTTGCGGTGACCGAACTTATACATGGGCCGCTGCATTTCGGGATGGTCCTGAACAAACCGCTGAACCTCTTCCAGAGTGGTTCCCGTCTCTTCCAGCACAGACTTCATCTCGTTCTTGGCTCGGACTTTCGCTTCGCCGAGCGCCATCTGGACGCGGCTGTGAGCGTTCACATCCCCTTCGCCGGAGGTCTCAATGGGCAGGAAAATCATGTCCTTGTATTGCGAGACGACGGCCGACTGTGCGCCGTCAGACTGCGTCGAAGGCATGCAGCCGAAGGGCTTCAGACTCAGCACCATGTGACAAAGGTCTTTGTTCGAATAATAGATATTCTTGGCTACTTCCAGGTGTCCCTCGCCGCCGCCCGACCTCGAGTTATAGAAGGGATGCCCCAGCCGCTGCATCTCATACTGATCCGTCAGATGATGGGCAATGCCGCCCAGCGCTTCCACCAACTTGTGATATTCGCGCTTGAAGATGCTCTCGGCGACCGTCAGCTTGGCTACCTTTTGCTTCGTATCCAGGTGGCTGCTGAAGACCTTACCCAGGTTCCACTTGGGGATGCGGTTCATGATCAGGTCAAGGCCGCGCTCGTCCTTAATCTTCTGCTTGGCCTGGTGGAGCATATACATAATCCAGGTTCCAATCGGCTCCACCAGCACCTGTGCCCCTTCCTTTTCAAGAAAACGAAACATATTGAAATTGCCATCGCCTTCGGTGGTCTGCGCCCAGAACTCGCCGGTGATCTTGACAATAGGCTTCACGCGCGTACGATCCACCGGAATCGCATTGAAGCGGTCGCGGACCTCTTCGAGAGCGGCGGTGTATTCGTCGCCGTAAAGCTGATTCAGGAACTTGCCCAGGAATTCCGCCGTGTTGGCAAAAGAGGTCTTTTTCATCAGAGCGCCCAGTTTGCCTTCCAGCGTCCAGGGCCGCTTACGGCGCATCACTTCATGGAGCAGGTCCATGCATTCGTCCAGCACGCGATCGGTTTCTCCGGGATTCACTTCAAAGGGCCTGATCTGGTAGGCCACGTCGTTGACCACGTCGCCGATGTTGAGCGCGTTCAAAATGCCGAGGAAGAAATCCAGGTTCATCTCAAGGCCGGCTTCCGCTTCCGCCTGGTTTAGCCCGCCGCCTTGCTGGAAGAGCAGCACGCGGAAACCGTCAAATCCGGCGTTGCGCAGCGCCAGGCGATATTCCGCTTCGTACATTCCAAAGCGGCACGGACCGCAAGCGCCTGCGGTGAAGAACACATAGCGATCAAGAATTTCCTGCCGGCTGTGACCCTTTTCCTCAAGGTCCTGAAGATACTCCACCAGATTGCCAACCGTGAAATAGGTGGGGTTACATTGCCCGTTGTTGCCATATTCCTTGCCCAGTTGGAAGGCTTTCTTGTTCGGTACCGGAAGGGCCTCGCACTTATATCCAAGGCTCTCCAGGGCTCCGTGGACGAGCTTTTCATGCTTCCAGGTCAATCCACCGAACAGGATCGTTGTGTGATCTCGTTGCGAGCGGGTGAAAGGGTTTTCTGTGGGGCGGTGGAAGCGCTGAGTGGATTGCCTTTCAATGCCTGCTTCTCTTTCCAACTGACGTCGCGCTTCTTCAAGACGCTGTCGGATGATCTCCTCTTTGGAGCCGATTTGAACTAATCCATTCATTTCCGGCGGATTTACGAAGGGCGTTGTGCTCATAACCTCACCTCGTTTCGTGAAATTGAGCTTTCACAATACGCTTTTAGTTAAAGACGGTCAAATTTTACCCACGGCGTGGCCAGGTGGATTGGCTTGACGGCCACAGCCGCAATCCGCATTTTGTTCCGAGCGGATTTTCAGATCCTTGATGAGTGTCAACGAAATTTTGCCACAAACCTTCCAGACTTCGGATAGATTACACTACCCTAATCTTATTGCAACAGCCAGATTGTTAAATACTTAGCTTGCAAAGTGAAACGGAAGCCAGCGAACGGTCAATATCTTAACCTCAAATGAGTTTCTCCGCATCGGGCGGATCGTGACTTTTTTGATGAGCTTAAACTGGAAGTCTAAGGCCTGAAAGAGCGTAGAAGGTGGATGGCAGAAGGCGGAAAGCGGGTGGTGGCCGACAGGCCAGCCGATCGCACCCTAAATTGAAAGTATTTTGCCCGATATTTGTGTCGAGTCGCGGAGCCAGAGTTTCGGTAGCGCTTTGGGTCGCCGCCGTGCCAGCGGCGTGACAGGCCACGTTTTTAAAGTATAGCTTCAGAAAATGTAATTACCTAACCCTATTGGGTGACTGGACGAAAGGCTGAACTGATCGATTGCTAAAAAGGTGTGGAATGACAGCAAGGGGCCAGGATGACCGCATCGCAATATCAGCAACCTGCTCAAGAATCATGCGGGGCGTGCTATCGGGTTTGCTGTTTTTCTCTTCGGCATATCTTTGGAGCCTTTTGACCTGAATCGTCTGCGCCTCTAAAGCGCGAAAAATTCCTTTCGACGGCACGATTGATGCTCTCAGATGGTTTCATCTTGACATTTCCGTACAGTTTTTTACAGGCTGCCGTTGAGCGAGAGTAGGCGGGTGTATCTGCGAACTATCCTCTTACAAAAGAAAGAATTATCTTTTCTTGACCTTTTTGTATATGATTCGATAAACTTTAAATGAGAAGAAGGGCTGCGAATAGTTTGGCCAAGCGCTACGGTTATCGTTTGCTGTAGTCCGTTTCTTCAGCCAAGCGAGCTATTGAAAGCTTTCTTTCAGGGAGAGTTAATAGTATGAGCACTGAAGTCAGCACGATTGAACAACTTACGAATAAAGAATACAAGTTTGGCTTCATTACGGATATTGAAACGGATACGGTTCCTCCGGGTCTGAACGAGGACATCATCCGTCTGATTTCTGCCAAGAAGCGCGAGCCGGAATGGATGCTGGAGTGGCGGTTAAAAGCCTATCGTCATTGGCTGACGATGAAGGAGCCGACGTGGGCTAACGTCCACTACCCGCCGATCGACTATCAGGCCATTACGTACTATTCAGCGCCCAAAATGAAGAAGGATGGGCCCAAAAGCCTGGAAGAAGTTGATCCGAAGCTGCTCGAGACCTATGAAAAACTGGGAATCCCGCTCCGGGAGCGTGAGCTGCTGGCTGGGGTAGCGGTCGATGCCGTGTTTGACAGTGTGTCGGTGGCGACGACCTATAAGGAAAAGCTGGCAAGCCTGGGGATCATCTTCTGTTCGATGTCCGAAGCGATCCAGGAGCATCCTGAACTGGTGAAGAAGTATCTCGGCTCGGTGGTACCCTACACGGATAATTTCTTTGCCACCTTGAACTCTGCGGTCTTCAGCGACGGCTCGTTTGCCTACATCCCCAAGGGCGTGCGCTGCCCGATGGAGCTTTCCACATACTTCCGCATCAACGCCAAAGATTCCGGCCAGTTCGAGCGCACGCTGATTATCGCGGATGAAGGCGCTTATGTAAGCTATCTGGAGGGTTGTACGGCGCCCATGCGCGATACCAATCAGTTGCATGCGGCGGTAGTGGAGCTCATCGCGCTGGACAATGCCCAGATCAAATATTCCACCGTCCAGAACTGGTATCCGGGCGATAAGGAAGGGAAGGGCGGCATCTACAACTTCGTGACCAAGCGCGGCAAGTGCCTGGGCGTGAATTCCAAGATTTCCTGGACGCAGGTTGAAACCGGCTCAGCGATTACGTGGAAGTATCCCGGCTGCATCCTGCAAGGCGACAACTCCGTGGGCGAGTTTTACTCGGTGGCCGTGACCAACAATCTTCAGCAGGCGGATACAGGCACAAAAATGATCCATATGGGCAAGAACACGCGCAGCACCATTGTCTCCAAGGGCATCTCAGCCGGGCGCGGACAGAATACCTATCGCGGCATGGTGAAGGTGCTGAAGGGCGCAACGGGGGCGCGGAATTACTCCCAGTGCGATTCGCTTCTGATCGGCGATAAGTGCGGCGCGCATACGTTCCCTTATCTTGAGGTTCGCAACAATACGACGCAGGTCGAGCACGAAGCCTCAACCTCCAAAATCGGGGAAGACCAGATCTTCTATTGCCGCCAGCGCGGCATTTCGACGGAAGATGCCGTCTCGATGATCGTCAACGGATTCTGCAAGGAGGTCTTCCGGGCGCTGCCGATGGAATTCGCCGTCGAAGCGCAAAAGCTGCTGAGCGTGAGTTTGGAAGGCAGCGTGGGATAATCTGGAATTTTGAATTGTTGGTGCTGAATGTTGAGCGGACAGCCCAGATTTGCTGTGAAGGCTCGCGGTTCTCAGTCGCTATGGGCACGGTAGACGTGGAGAGCCAGTTTGTGAGCGAGCCTGTGGGAAGATGGTTCGATATTTTGAAGACACGGACACGCCCTATATCGTCTTTAAGGAGGGCGTAGTTGACGATACCCGAGACCTGGATGAGAACACCTTTTTAGAGTTCGACGCCCAGGGAAACCTGGTTAGCATGACCATTGAGCATGCCCGCGATGGGGCAGACTTTCCTAATTTTTTCATTCGAGCAGGTTCATGCGGAGCGATCCGCGTTTTAGCCGGATAGCCGTACGCCGTCGTGGCGCGGTTTGCATTTCCGAACAGTGAGGACTCATGGCGGAAACGACTGACTTGCGATATCCAATCGGGAAACACCAGTTTGAAGGTCCGGCCACGTTTGCCCAGCGCGAGCATTGGATTGGTGAAATTGAGGAAGCGCCAGCACGGTTGGGGGCTGCGGTGAGCGGGTTGTCGGATGCGCAGCTTGATACGCCTTACCGCGAAGGCGGCTGGACGGCGCGCCAGGTGGTGCACCACCTGGCGGACAGTCACATGAACGCTTATATCCGCACGCGCCTGGCCCTGACGGAAGACGGGCCTACAATCAAAACCTACGATCAAGAGCGGTGGGCTCAACTTGCCGATGCCAGGACCGCTCCCATTGATTTATCCCTTAATCTGTTTCGAGGGTTGCACGCGCGCTGGGCTTTGTTGTTGCGCTCGCTTGGGGCGGATGATTTCGCCCGCGCGGTGATGCATCCGGAGCGGGGAAGAATGACCTTGGATCAGAGCCTCGCGCTCTACGCCTGGCACGGACGCCACCACGTGGCGCACATCACCTCCCTGCGCGAGCGGATGGGATGGAAGTGATTTTGAATTTTTGATTTGAGAATGGCAAGGATGGCGACAACAACTAAAACTCCGATGAGCGTTGAAAAGTTTTTGCCGCTGCTCGAGTCGCGCGACGTGTGGTACGAACTGGTCGAGGGGGAAGTGGTTACTGTGTCACCCGGAATGTTCCTTCACAACCATGTGCGTGACAGATTACTGATCATCCTAATCGGCGTTCGTCGAGGCCCGCGGGCTTGGCTCGGTTGTTTCCGAGCAACCTTTCCACCTTTTCGGCAATACGGTCCGCTTTCCGGACGTGGCTTTTGTCCGGGCGGGGCGACAGTTGCCGCTCAAGGAACTGCCCAAGGGCGCTCCGGACCTTGCGGTTGAAGTGCTCTTGCCCAGCAACACCCTCCACGAAATGGAACGGAAGGTGAGCGATTTTTTTACCGCAGGCTGTAAGCGCGTCTGGCTCGTTTACCCGGAGGACCGCGAAGTCTACATTCACGGACTTTCCGGTATTACTCGTCGAGCAGCCGAAGATTTACTGGAAGATCCTGAGCTATTGCCGGGTTTTTCGGCGAAGGTATCAACCTTATTTGAATGATTCTCACGGAGTGGTTGGCTGCGCCTTGCAGGCAGCCAACCTGCTTCGATCTATTTAATACAGGAGAATTCACTGAATGCTTGAGATTAAGAATCTTCACGCCCAGGTCGCAGGAAAAGAAATTTTAAAAGGCGTTGACCTGAAGGTGAATGCGGGCGAAGTGCATGCCATTATGGGCCCGAACGGGTCGGGCAAAAGCACCCTGGCGCAGGTGCTGGCCGGGCGCGACGTTTATGAAGTGACTGAAGGCGAGGTTTTTTACCAGGGAAAAGATCTGCTGGCGATGGCGCCGGAAGACCGGGCGCGCGAAGGAATCTTCCTGGCTTTTCAATATCCGATGGAAATTCCCGGCGTCAGCAATATGTATTTTCTGAAGGCGGCTCTGAACAACATTCGCAAAGCGCAGGGTCAGCCGGAGCTCGACGCGATGGATTTTCTCGCCCTGGTGCGCGAAAAAATGAAGTTGCTGGGCATCGACGAGGCTTTAATGAATCGTGCCGTGAATGAAGGCTTTTCAGGAGGCGAGAAGAAGCGCAATGAGATTTTTCAGATGGCGGTGCTTGAGCCGAAGCTGGCCATCCTGGATGAAACCGATTCGGGCCTCGATATTGACGCCTTGCGCGTCGTGGCGGATGGCGTGAATGCCTTGCGCAACCCGGCTCGCGCCATTATCGTCGTGACGCACTATCAGCGGTTGCTGAATTATATTGTTCCGGATTTTGTGCATGTGCTTTATGACGGCCGCCTGGTGAAATCCGGCGATAAAAACCTGGCGCTGGAGTTGGAAGAAAAAGGCTACGGATGGCTGGAAGTACAGCCGCAAACGGTTTGAGAGTTGGCGTCAGCGGAAGCTGCCAACCTGCCGGGATTCGATGGAGTTTCAGATTTTGCCGCCATCGGAGCGGCTGAGAATCAAAGGAGGCGGATGCCTGAAGTAAAACAAGCTCACGAGGCGACGGAAACGTACTTTGCCGAGTTTGCAAGGCTTGAACGCGAGACGTCGCGCCAGCCCGAGTGGCTGCGCTTGAAGCGCAAATCGGCGATGGAGCGCTTTGCTGACCTTGGTTTTCCCACGACCCGGCAGGAGGCCTGGAGATTCACGAATGTCGCACCGCTCGCGCGAATCACTTTCAAACAAGCTGATGCGAAGGGCGCAGCGCGTGAGGCGTTCAAGCCGGCTTTGTTGGGCGATGTGGCTGCGCGGCTTGTGTTCGTTGACGGCCAGTGGAATCCAAAGCTTTCAGCGCTCGCCAGCCTCCCCAAAGGCGTCTTGGTAAGTTCGCTTGCGGCGGCTCTTGAAAGCGGCGATCAAGGGATACTGGAAGGCCATCTTGCCTGCTATGCCGAAGACGCCGATCATGCTTTTACGGCGCTCAACACCGCCTTTATCCGAGACGGAGCATTGATCCGGATTGCCGATGGCGTGGTTCTCGAAAAGCCGATCCATGTCATCTTCATTCGCACCGGCGGGGCGCAGAATACCGTAACGCATCCCCGCACGCTGATCGTCACCGGTCGGGAAGCGCAGGCGATGGTGATGGAGAGCCATTGTGGGCCGGCTGGGGAAACCTACTTCACGAATGCGGTGACGGAAATCGTGGTGGGAGAAAACGCTTCAGTGGAACACGTGAAGCTTCAGGAAGAGGGCGATCAGGCTTTTTATATTGCGACCGTGCAGGCTCAACAGGCGCGAGCCAGCCGCTTTCATTCGCATTCGGTTTCGCTCGGCGCAGCGTTAGCCCGGAATGACATTAATTCCGTCATGGCCGGCGAAGGCGCGGAATGCACGCTGAACGGCCTCTACCAGGTTGCGGGCACTCAGCACGTGGATCATCATACACGGCTCGATCATGCCATGCCGCACTGTTCGAGCCGCGAGTATTACCGGGGCATTCTGGACGGCAAATCCTCCGGAGTATTCAACGGAGCCATTATCGTGCGCAAAGATGCGCAGAAAACCGATGCGATTCAGAGCAACAAAAACCTGCTGCTCTCCGAAGAAGCGATCATCAATACCAAGCCGGAGTTGCAAATCCTGGCGGATGATGTGCGCTGCACGCACGGCGCAACCATCGGTCAGCTTGACCCCGATGCGCTCTTTTATCTTCGCGCCCGGGGCATTGGCCTGGAGTCGGCGCGGCATCTGCTGACCCGGGCGTTTGCCAATGATGTGATCGCCCGCATCCATTTTGCGCCGGCGCGCGAACGGCTCGAAGCAAGATTGCTCGCGCGGCTTTCGGCCGCTTGGAAGCCGGAGGAAGTGTTGTGATAGGGGGAGCGTTCGAGCCGCTGTGGGATTGACGCTCTCCCCGTCCGAGAAACAGCCGGGGCAGCGGCGGCTGAAGGGAAGGTAACATGCACGCCACAACGCGCGAAATGACGATACCGAAAGAACCTCCGGGCAGAGGACTGGACGTCCAGCGAATCCGCCAGGACTTTCCGATTCTGCGCCAGAAGATCCACGGGAAACCGCTGATTTACCTCGATAACGCCGCCACCAGCCAGAAGCCACAGGCAGTTCTCGACGCCATTCAGCATTTCTACACGACGGACTGTTCCAATATTCATCGCGGCGTCCATCAATTGAGCGAGCGAGCGACGGCGGCCTACGAAGAGGCGCGCGAGAAAGTAAGGCGTTTCCTGAACGCTGCTGAGGCGCGCGAGATCATCTTCGTCCGGGGAACCACCGAGGCCATCAATCTGGTGGCCTATACATTTGGCCGCGAGCGGCTTCGCCCCGGCGATGAAATTCTCATCACCGCCATGGAGCATCACTCGAATATTGTCCCCTGGCAAATCCTCTGCGAGCGCGGGGCCAGATTGCGAGTTGCCCCGATCAACGACGCCGGCGAATTGCTTGTGGACGAATTCGAGCGGCTTCTGACGCCGCGGGTAAAATTGGTGTGCGTCGCGCATGTCTCGAACGCGCTGGGGACGGTGAATCCGGTCAGGGAGATCATTCGCCTGAGTCACCGGAATGGAATCCCGGTGCTCATTGATGGCGCCCAGGCTGTGCCGCACATGAAAGTTGATGTGCAGGAACTGGATTGCGACTTTTACGCCTTTTCGGGTCATAAGATTTACGGACCCACCGGAATCGGAGTTCTCTACGGCAAGGCTGAACTTCTTGAATCCATGCCGCCTTTTCACGGCGGAGGCGACATGATCAGTTCGGTGACCTTCGAGAAGACAATCTATAACGTTCTGCCCTATAAGTTTGAAGGCGGCACTCCGCACATTGCGGGCACTCTGGGCCTGGGAGCGGCCCTTGATTATGTCACCGGAATTGGCATGGATCGAATCGCGGAGCATGAGCACAGCTTATTGGAATACGGCACGCAGACTCTTTCCGGCATCCCAGGGGTGCGGCTGATCGGCACGGCAAGAGAGAAGGCCGGCGTGCTGAGTTTTGTGCTCGATGGAATTCATCCGCACGACGTTGGCACGATTCTTGACCAGGAAGGCATTGCCGTGCGCACCGGTCACCATTGCGCGCAGCCGGTGATGGAGCGTTTCGGCATTCCCGCCACGACGCGCGCCTCGCTGGCGCTCTACAATACTCGCGAGGAAATTGACGTGCTGGCGGCGGGAATCCATAAAGTGAAGGAGATGTTTGCCTGATGCCCGATCTGCGCGATCTTTATCAGGAAGTGGTCATCGATCACAGCAAGCGGCCGCGTAATTTTCATAAGCTGGAGGGCGCGAACCGCACCGCTCAAGGCTATAACCCTCTCTGCGGGGATAAAGTGACGGTTTACGTGAAGTTTGATGGGAACCGGCTTCAGGATGTCAGCTTTGAGGGAAGCGGATGCGCCATCTCCACTGCCTCAGCTTCCATCATGACCGAGACGGTGAAAGGGAAGACCGCTGAAGAGGCGCAGGCGCTTTTCCAGAGCTTTCATGATCTGGTTACTACGGGGAATGCACCGCGGCGGGATGCGCCGCCGCTCGGCAAGCTTGAGGTTTTCTCCAAGGTGAGCGATTACCCGGTGCGGGTGAAATGCGCCACGCTGGTGTGGCACACGCTCCGTTCAGCCTTAGGCGGCGGAGGCGAGGGCGTGGTTTCAACCGAATAGGCAGAGAGAAACGATGAGCGAAGAACTCCAGGGACAGCCGGTAGGGAACGAAGAAAGCCCAAAGCTTTCCGTGGGCGAAACCGTGCAATTGCAAGATAAAGTGATTGAAGTCTTGCGCGGTTGTTATGACCCCGAAATTCCGGTCAATATCTACGACCTTGGGCTTGTGTATGAAGTCAAAGTGGAGCGGACAGGCGAAGTCTACGTTCGCATGACGCTCACGGCTCCCACCTGCCCCGTGGCCGGCTCGCTGCCGCCCGAGGTGGAACAGAAGGTCAAGGAGCTTCCCGGAGTGACCTCAGCCCGGATCGATCTGGTATGGGATCCGCCCTGGGATATGAGTAAAATGTCCGAGGCGGCCAAATTGCAGTTGGGAATTTGGTGATTCTCGGATCTTACAGGAAGGTTCAGCCATGAGATTCACGGCCAACGAAGAATATGGTCTCAGATGCCTCCTGCGCCTGGGGCGGCAGGGGCCGGAGGGAAGCCTCACGATTCCGGAGATCAGCCGGGCGGAAGGCATCTCGACCCCTTATGTGGCGAAGATCATGCGTCTGTTGCGGCGGGCCGGCTTCGTGCAGAGCACGCGAGGCAAAGCGGGGGGTTACAGCCTGGCTCGGCCGGCTGATCAGATTTTGATTGGCGAACTGCTGGTTCTCCTGGGCGGACGCCTCTTTGAGCCTGACTTTTGCGAGCGCCATGCCGGAATAGAAAACATTTGCACCAATGATGTGGATTGCTCCATCCGCTCGCTCTGGCGCGCCGTGCAACTTGTGGTCGATCACGTCTTGAGCAGGATCACTTTGGGCGACTTGCTGCGCAACGAACAGACCATGTCTTCCTGGGTGGATGGACTGGTGAAGCTCTCACCTTCCGGGTCGCAGGTTTCCATGAACAATGCGGCCATTCAGCCTTCTTCTTTCGCCCCTCCCAAGACTCATCTGAATTAACCTTGGACGGGTTGACCGCCTGGCGGCGACGCGCAGGGTAGGCCGTAATCGAAAAGACGAATTTCCGCCTACCCGCGGACAGGATTCGCGCTGGCTGTAACTTCCTTCTGTTCCTTCCGTGGGGAATCAGGCTGGGTAAATCCGATGCGCGCGGAAATGGCCTGCGCCGCTTCGCGCAGCGCGGAGGCGAAGGTTGGAATCTTATCCTCAGAAACCCGCGAGGTCGGTCCTGCCACGCTGATGGCCGCCACGGATTCCTGCATGGAATTCAGAATCGGCGCGCCAATACAGCGAGCGCCTAAATAGCTTTCCTCATTATCCACCGCATAGCCGCGTTCGCGGATCAAGTCCAATTCCTTTTGAAATTGCGCCAGGTTGGTGATGGTATTGGGCGTCAAAACCTGAAATTGAATCGCATCGAATAGTTCCTGCTTCTTTTCCGGCGGAAGAAAGGCGGCAAGCGCCTTTCCCAGGGCGGTCGCGTAGAGAGGCCGATGCAACCCCACCCGCGACACCAGGCGGAACTCATGCGGGCTTTCGAGAACATCCACGTAGACCACCGTAATGCCGTGCTGTAAGCCTAGATTCACCGTTTCCCCAGTCGCTTTCAACAGCTCCCGGAGCGCGGGCTGCGCCACCCTGCGAAGAGTCGATTGGTGATTCGAGGCTGAAGCCAGTTCAAACAGCCGCATCCCGAGCATATAAATGCCGCGATCGTCGCGGACCAGATATCCTTCTTTCTCCAGATGGGAGAGAAAGCGATAGGCAGTGCTTTTGTTCAGACGGGTCTGATCGCTGATCTGCTTCAAGTTCATTCCCGAGGGATTGCGCTGCAAGGTATCAAAAATGCGCAGAACTTTGGTCAGAACTCCGACTGCTGCGGCTTTGGATTTACGCGCTGGTCTCATAAGTCACTTTTGTTCCACTTTCTGAAAAGGTGTTCCTCTATGGGCTGCAAAGAAACAATACCATATTCATTCTCTAAAATTAAGTCTCAATTCTGACGATTTTATAAGGGAA
>CADDZJ010000074.1 GCA_902812415.1 Acidobacteriota bacterium | reverse complement strand
CGAGGCCATCTTGGCCATGACCACGCATGGTCGAGAAACGTTAGTGGCGCATGATTAGAGAGGGGTAGCGCAACCGTGGTTAGGGTGTCGCAAAGCGACATGGCAGACTGAGCAGTCGCGAAGAATCCCTGTATGATGGACACGCGAATCATATTACTGATTGCGCTATTGGGCAGCCTCACAGCCCCGCGCGCTTGGGCGCGGCCTGCTGATGCGGCTTGGCAGCAAACCCCAAATTCCAGCGCGGATGCGCGCGTGCAAGAGCTTTTTGACGAAGGGAGCCGCAGCTTTGCGAAAGGGGATTACGCAGACGCAGCCCGGAAATTCCAGCAAGCGCTCGCCATCGAGCCGGATTCCCCTCAGCTCCTTAGCAACCTGGGCATCACGTTGCACATGGAAGGCCAGCCGGAAGAGGCTGTTCGCGTGCTGCGCCAGGCCCTGGCGCGAGACCCGAATCTGCTGCCCGCGAACCTGATTCTCGGCCTGGACCTGGTGAAGCTGGGAAAACCTGAGCAAGCCTTGGCGCCGCTGAAGAAAGCGCTGGCGCGCGCTCCCTCCGATCGCGATGCGCAACTCGGATTGGCCAGCGCTTACTTCGCCCTGCATCAGTTTGGTGACGCGGCTGACCTTTACCGGGAAGCCGTCAGGCTTCGCCCCAAGGATGCCGACGCGTGGTACGGCATGGGAATCTGCTTCGAGCATCTAGCTGAAAACACCGCTCGCATCATGGCTCATCAGGCGCCCGATTCGCCTTACTACCATCGGCTGGTCGGTGAATTTCTGCTGCGAGAGGGAACCGAACTGGACGCGGCTCAGGCTTTTCGGCAGGCCCTTGCCGCCTCTCGCAGCGACGACGATCTCGGGTTGTCCGCTGCCCTGGGATTCACTTTGGCGCGACTTGGACAAAGCGCCGAGGCTGAGCGCAAGTTTGGCGCAGAATTGAAGCTTCATCCCGGCAGTCTGGAAGCCCGGATGGGCCTCGCCGCGCTGGATTATCTGAAAGGGGAGAACCAGCGGGCCGCCGAACAATTGTGCGAAGTGTACGATGCCGATCCGGGATTCTATGAATCTCAGCTTAACCTGCTTGCTTCGGCGTTAGGCTCCATAAACGCTAAAAGCCTTTTTTCGCATCGCCAGCCAGACGCGCGCTATTCGCGCTGCGCTGCGGCCATTGAATTACTTCAGAAAGAACTGACGGCTCCCGAGACTGTTTCGACCCGCCGCATGAGCTTTGACCTTCCCCCTGAAACCAGCGGTCGAGCTCGTCTAACTCCAGCCATGCTTGCAGCGGCGCAGAACGCGCGGAATTCCGGTCATTACACGCGATGCGCCGATTCCCTGGCAGACTCTTCCCTTTCGCATGCGCAGGACGCTCTGCTGCTGGCGCAATGCGCCTGCCTTTCAGGGCGCTTCCTGATTGCGTTCCGGGCGGCGCGCCATGCTCTTACGACAGAACCGCAAAGCGCCGCTGCGCTCTACTGGAAGGCGGAGTCCGCGCAGCGGCTGGCCCAGGCCGCCTTTGAGCGCGCCGTCACGCTGGATCCGGGTTCCTGGCAAGGGCATATTCTGCTCGGAGATATTTACAGGCAGCGTAAGCAATGGAAGCTCGCGATTTTAAACTATCAGGAGGCTGCGCGGCTCAAACCCTCGAGCCCGGCGCCTTATCTTGGCCTAGCCACGGTCCATTGGCAGAACGGCGAGTTTCCCCAGGCGGAGAGCGCGCTGAAGCAGACGCTCGCCCTCGATCCGACGAACCTCCAGGCCAATTTTGAGTTGGGCGACATGGAGGTGCGCCGTCACCAGTTTCAGCAGGCCATTCCGCATCTTCAAAAAATCATTGCCGGCGAACCGGACTTGCTGGTGGCGCATGCAGACCTTGGAAAATGTTTTGCCGCCCTGGGGCAGGCGGAATCCGCCATCCGGGAACTTCGCCTCGCCCTTCCTACGGATCGGGATGGCAACCTCCATTACCTGCTGTCGCTGCAATACACGCGGGAGGGCCAGACTGCGCTGGCCAGCCAGGCTTTGGCGGAATCGCAGCGATTGCGCGAGGAAGCTTTGCGCATGCAGCAAAACCGTTTGCAGCAGGCTCTCGAAGCCGCCAGGCGGAAGCAGGCTGCTCAGCCTTGATCCCGACCGGCGGATGCGCCATTTCAATTGAAGGGTAGAAACGGAAAACGACTTGCACTCTGATCTGATGAAAAATCCATTGGTCATTGCCATCGACGGCCCGGCAGGAGCGGGCAAGAGTACCGTGGCTCAGCTGCTGGCAAAACGGTTGGGGCTTCCCTACGTGGATAGTGGCGCCACCTATCGCGCCGCTGCGCTGAAGGTACTGAATGACGGCATCGCGCCCGAAGATAAACCTTCCATCATTTCCGCGATTGCGACGGCTGAAATTCAACTGCAACCGAGCAACTCAAGCTTCCGCGTTCTGCTGAACGGCGTGGATGTGACGGAGCAAATCCGCTCGCCGGAGGTCACCCTTACGGCGGCCACCATCTCGCGCCTTCCGGAGGTTCGGGAAAAGCTCATCACTCTGCAACGAACCTTTGCGCGGTTTCCGGGCGTGGTGATGGAAGGGCGCGACATCGGCACGGTGGTCTTCCCGGACGCGTCGCTGAAGATCTTTCTCACCGCGCAGCCTGAAGAGCGGGCGCGTCGAAGACTCAAGGACGAAAGGAAAAAAGGGCGAGAGGCAACATTGGAACGGACGGCTTATGAGATTGGCCGCCGCGACCAGCTTGACGCTGAAAGGAAGATTTCTCCGCTGGTGGCGGCCTCGGACGCCTTCCAGATCGACTCCACCGATCTGACGGCTCAGGAAGTGGTGGAACGCATTATCGTCCTTGCTCGGGAGAAGCAACTTTTAACAGAAAGCGTTAGGCAGTAACCTGCAAAATCATTGATCGCGAGGGATTGATCAGTCCTCCATTTTAGTGGTTACGCCACGTTTCCGGCAGGCACTGAGAAAAGCAAGACTACGCCACGAACAAAGGGGACGAGAATGGAAAACAGAAGCGGAGGACTTTGGGGGCAACGGCTGACTCGAAGAGGCTTGCTTGAGTCTACAGGAGTGGTTGGAGCGGCTATGCTCGCGCAGAATGCCAAGGCAGCCGAGCCGGGCATGAGAGCTGAAAGATCGCCGGCAGGTCTCAGGATTAGCTCTGTCAAAGCGACTGTGCATAATGTGCCGGTCAAGGTCCCACTCCTCGAAAGAGCATTGACCACGCAGCTTGTGTTCGTCGAGGTCAGAACGGACGAGGGCGTTACGGGATACGGCCTGACGGGCAATCTTCAGAGTTTTGGCGTTCGAGAGTTCATCAATCGCCAGCTTGCGCCGTTCCTGAAAGGCAAGAGCGCCTTGGATACGGAAGCCAGGTGGCAGGAGATGTTCTTAACCTTCAACCCACGCTATCAGACCGGGGCCTGGAGCTCGGCAGTGAGCGCCGTGGACATCGCGCTCTGGGACATCAAGGGCAAGCACTACCAGGAACCTGTCTGGCGGCTTCTGGGCGGGGCGAAGAAGACCGTGCCGGCCTATATCACCTTCGGGCTCCTGGAGTTTGACCGCGACCAGCTTGTGGAGATGGTGCGTCGCTTTGTAACCGAGGGGCAGGATAAATTCAAAATGGTCGTCGCGATTGATAACGGTGAGAATCCCCTGGAGGACGTCGCGCGCGTGAAGGCAGTTCGGGAAGCCATCGGCGAAAAACCCGACCTGATGATCGATGGCAATTACCTGTTCTCCATGAATCGCGCCCTGGAAGTGGCCAAGCGCGTGGAACCCTACAACATCACCTGGTTCGAGGAACCCCTGTACGGAAATGATGCGAGGCTATTGGCTCAGTTGCGCCAGCGGTGCTCGGTGCCGATCTCGGCGGGCCAGAACGAGGGCTCCCGTTTCCGGCATCTTGAACTCCTTCAGCACGGGGCGGTCGATATCCTGCAACCTAACGTCTGCTATGTCGGAGGATACACCGAAGCGATGAAAGTGGCGGGAATGGCGCACGCGTTTAACATCCTGGTCGCCGACGGCGGTGGCTGGCCGCATCACAACATGCATTTTCAGGCTGCGGTCTCGAACGGCTGGCGGGTAGAATTCCATTACCTGATGTGGAAGGTGGGGGAAATAATCTACAAGAGCGCTCCGGAGCCGCAAAAGGGATTTGTAACATTGACCGAGGAACCCGGGCTTGGTTTGGAACCCAACCGAGAGGCGCTCGCGGAATTTCTGGAGAATTAAAGCAGATGTTTACAAGGCATCGTGACGTCGTTTTCGGCAAGGTCGGTGTCCCCCCGGCCTCCCTCGGCGCTGAGGACAGCGTCGCTACTGTCTACGACGTCACGATAATTTGTATTCTCAATAGTGAATTGATGGGGAATTAAAAACCGAAAAAGTGCCAGGGGTGAGACGCCGGTTTAGGATGTGTCGTGTGAGGTAAGTTCGCTGATTTACGAAGCGGCGCACTAAGCTTCCAATTGCTTAAGGCGAGAACTGCTTTCCGTATACTACCTTCTGCTTACTGGGGTCTACCGTCCGCCGTTGCTCATCGAGGCCAGGAATTGGGCATTGTTCTGGGTCTTTGAGAGCTTTTCGATGATGAGTTCCATCGTCTCGACGGGGGATAAGGGGTTGAGCACCTTGCGCAGCACCCAGATGCGGTTGAGTTCATCCCGGGGCACCAGCAGTTCTTCCTTGCGCGTTCCAGAGCGGTTGATGTCGATAGCCGGAAAGACGCGCTTGTCCACCAGCTTGCGGTCCAGGTTGATTTCCATGTTGCCGGTGCCTTTGAACTCTTCAAAAATCACGTCGTCCATGCGGCTTCCCGTGTCAATCAAGGCCGTGGCGATGATCGTGAGACTGCCGCCTTCCTCCACGTTGCGCGCTGCGCCGAAGAAGCGCTTGGGCCGCTGCAGGGCGTTGGAATCCACGCCGCCCGAAAGCACCTTGCCGGAGGGCGGCACCACGGTGTTATAGGCGCGCGCCAGGCGCGTGATGGAATCCAGCAAGATGACCACATCGCGTTTGTGTTCCACCAGCCGCTTGGCCTTTTCAATCACCATCTCCGCCACCTGGACGTGGCGCGCCGCCGGCTCATCAAACGTCGAGCTGATCACCTCGCCTTTCACCGTTCGCTGCATATCAGTCACTTCTTCAGGCCGTTCGTCGATCAGCAGCACGATCAGGGTAATCTCCGGATGATTAGTGCTGATTGAATTCGCGATGGTTTGCAAGAGCATCGTCTTGCCGGTGCGCGGAGGGGCCACGATCAGGCCGCGCTGCCCCTTGCCGATCGGCGTCAGAAGGTCGAGAACCCGGGCGGAGATATTATCCTTCGTTGTTTCCAGCCGGATCCGGTCCATCGGATAGAGCGGCGTGAGGTTATCGAAAAAGATCTTGTTGCGGGATTCATCCGGCGGCTCGAAGTTAATCGCCTCCACCTTGATGAGAGCAAAATAACGCTCGCCTTCTTTGGGCGGCCGAATCTGCCCGGAGATGGTGTCTCCCGTGCGCAGATCAAATTTGCGAATCTGCGAGGGCGAGACGTAAATATCGTCGGGGCCGGGCAGATAGTTATAGTCCGGCGCGCGCAGGAAGCCGAAACCATCCGGCAGGCATTCGAGCACGCCTTCTGAAAAGATCAGGCCGCTCTTCTCCGTCTGCGCTTGCAGGATTTTGAAGATCAGCTCCTGCTTGCGCATGGTGCTGGCGCCCACCACGCCGAGGTCTTTGGCGACCGACACCAGCGTGGTGATATTCATCTCTTTCAGTTTGGCGATATCCAGCACTTCGCCTTCTTTAAGATCCTGAATCCGTTCTTCCTGAACTTCTTCTTGTTTTTTGGTTGGCATAACATTTCTCTCAAAACTGATTTAAGTTGCAGCCGGTTAACCCGTTTCCGGGGCCGGATCCATCATCCCGAGACTGCACTCTTGCGGCATGGTCACTCAGCGAAGGAAGACATCAACATTCGAGGCGGTCAACACGGCGAGATGACGACTCACCAAGGAGGTTTCCAGGATTGTAGCGTCTTGGATATTCAAGAAAGTCGAGGTCAGTGGAAATTCAAACTGCGCCGGCTACCCGATGTCGGTTGATTGGATGCGCCCTATTTCCAAATGGTTTCACGCAACCTGCGTTGCCGCAGCCCTGCCCGGCATCTCCGGGGTATCGCCAAGTTCGCTCGCGGCATTCGCGCTCGACGACCACCTCCAGGGCCGCTTCAGACCGCAAAAGGATCGATGGCTTCTGCGTTCCAGAATCAGTTTGCCAGAGGCTCACGATTGGCCTCGTGCGAACCTGGCTCCAGGGTAGGTGGAGGCGAAGAGGTTTCCGGCTCGAGAGATTCCCGATCCGCAACGGCGCGTTCCAGGGCTAAATCCAATACCTCATCCATGGTCTCCACGAACCGGATCGCCATTTCCTGCTGAATCGATTCGGGGACGTCAGCCAGATCTTTCTCGTTATCGCGCGGCAGGATCACCGTTTGGCAACCCGCGCGGTGCGCCGCCATCAGTTTTTCCTTTACGCCGCCGATGGGAAGGACTTTCCCTCGCAGCGTGATCTCGCCCGTCATGGCCAGATCGCGGCGAACTGGAACTTTCGCCAAGGCGCTCACGACCGCTGTGGCCAGCGTGATGCCGGCTGAGGGGCCATCTTTGGGAATCGATCCCTCCGGCAGGTGGATGTGGATATCGAGACGGCGATAAAAGTCCGAATCAAGTCCAAAGCGGCCTGCGCGCGACCGCACATAGCTCATCGCGGCCTGACCGGATTCCTGCATCACATCGCCGAGTTTCCCGGTGAGGATCAGCTTGCCCCGGCCTGGCATGGTCGTGGCTTCGATGTGAAGGATTTGGCCGCCCACCTCTGTCCAGGCGAGCCCCGTCGCAAGCCCCACTTCGTTCTTCTCTTCGGACTTGGTGTCGCGGAACTTGACGACGCCGAGGTAATCTTTCAGGTCGTCTTTGCCAATGGTTACCTGAAGCGCTTTGCCTTCCTTCACCACTTTGCGAGCGACTTTGCGGCAGATGTTGGCAATTTCGCGCTCAAGGTTTCGCACGCCGGCTTCGCGGGTATAAGCGCGGATAATCTCGATAATAGCCTCATCGGTAATCGTCAGATTTTCAGGCTTCAGTCCCGTCGCTTCCCGCTGCTTGCGAATCAGGAAGCGTTTGGCGATTTCGAGCTTCTCCTGCTCGGTGTATCCCGAGAGGCGGAGAATTTCCATGCGGTCTTGGAGCGGTTGCGGAATGGTATGAATCACATTAGCGGTGGTAATGAAGAACACCTTGGAAAGGTCATACTCCACATCCAGGTAGTGATCCATGAAGGTGTTATTCTGCTCGGGGTCAAGCACTTCGAGCAGCGCGGCCGAGGGGTCGCCGCGAAAGTCCATGCTCATCTTATCCACTTCGTCGAGCAAGAAGACAGGATTCACCGCGCCCGCCTTCTTCATCATCTGAAGGATCTGGCCGGGCAAGGCCCCAATATACGTCCGGCGATGGCCGCGAATTTCCGCCTCATCGCGCACACCTCCCAGCGACAGGCGCACAAACTTGCGCCCCGTTGCGCGCGCAATCGAACGGCCCAGGGAAGTTTTCCCCACTCCCGGAGGTCCCACAAAACACAGGATGGAACCCTTGGGGGTTTTCACCAACTGCCGCACCGCCAGGAACTCAAGAATTCGCTCCTTGATCTTTTCCAGGCCGTAATGATCTTCTTCCAGGATCTTCTCCGCGCGGCGGATATCCCGGATCTCCTTGGTCTTTTTCTTCCAAGGTACCGCCAGCAGCCAGTCGAGATAGTTGCGCGAAACCGTTGATTCGGCTGACATGGGCGGCATCATCTCCAGCCGCTTCAGTTCCGTTATCGCCTTGTCGTAGGCATCCTTGGTCATGCCCGCCGCTTCAATCTTTTTCTTCAGCTCGTCGATTTCACTCTTCTCATTGCGGCCCAGTTCCTTTTGAATCGCCTTGATCTTCTCATTCAGGTAGTACTCGCGCTGGGCGCGCTCCATCTGGCGTTTCACGCGGCCCTGAATCGTCCGGTCCACGTTGAGCTTCTCGATCTCGATGTCGAGAATATCCGCCAAGCGAGTGAGCCGGTCCACCGGATCGAAAATTTCCAGGAGTTCCTGTTTCTCTTCAATGGAAACGTTGAGGTTGGCCGCGACCGTATCGGTGAATTTGCCGATTTCATCCACTTTCACCGCCGCGATCATCGTCTCATAGTTGAGGCTTTGCGAGAGCTTGACATACTGTTCGAAAAGGGAAATGATGCGCTGCACCAACTGCTCGACGGTGGGGGTATTCACAATGCGGTAGGAGGCAGTTTTCACCGTCACGCGGAAGTAACCCTCATCCTGGGTGATCTTTAAAATCTTCCCGCGTTCGACTCCTTCCACCAGCACTTTGATGTTGCCATCGGGAAGCTTCAAGCTCTGGACGATGTTGGAGATCGTGCCCACCTGATAAATCTCATTCGGCTTGGGATCGTCCACCGAGGCGTCGTGCTGGGTGGCGAGGAAGATCTTCTTATCTCCCGCCAGCGCCTCCTCCAGAGCGCTGATCGAGCTCTCTCGCCCCACAACGAACGGAGTCATCATGTAAGGAAAGATCACCACATCCCGGATGGGCATCATCGGCAACGTCCGGGTATCGGTTTTTTCGCGTCCAGGGATTATCGAAGAACTCATTAGCCTGCCTTTTCGAGCATTAGGGAATCGAAATTAATTTCGTGATTGCGAACCATCTCCTCCGTGATCACGAACTCGCGCATCTTGCGCTGGCTGGGCAGATGATACATCAAATCCAGCATCAGGTCTTCCAGGATCATCCGCAAGCCGCGCGCGCCGAGCTTTCTTTCAAGGGCCTGCCGCGCAATCGAACGCAGGGCCTCGTCCGTAAATCGCAACTTGACGTTCTCAAATTCAAAAAGCTTCTGGTATTGACGCGTCAGGGCGTTCTTGGGCCGGGTCAGGATCTCAATCAGCGCCGCCTCGTCCAGATCGTTCAGCACGGAGATTACGGGCAGCCGCCCGACGAATTCCGGAATCATGCCGTACCTGATAAGGTCTATCGGCTGAACCTGCTCTAAAGTTGCGATATTCCTGCGGCTGGACGGCGTGATTTTATTTTCAGGATCGGCATGGAACCCCATCGCCTTCTTGCCAATGCGGCGCTCAATGATGCGTTCTAGCCCGATAAAAGCTCCGCCGCAGATAAAGAGGATGTGCGTGGTATCGACCGGAGTGAATTCCTGGTGAGGATGCTTGCGCCCTCCTTGCGGCGGCACGTTGGCCACGGTGCCTTCCAGGATTTTGAGCAAGGCCTGTTGGACACCTTCCCCGGAAACGTCCCGGGTGATCGAAGGGTTTTCGTCCTTCTTGGCGATTTTATCGATCTCGTCGATATAAATGATGCCCTGCTGGGCGGCGAGCACATCTCCATTCGCATTCTGCAAGAGCTTCAGGATGATGTTCTCCACATCCTCGCCGACGTAGCCCGCCTCGGTCAAGGTGGTGGCGTCCACCAGGGCGAATGGCACTTCCAGCAGCCGCGCCAGCGTCTGCGCCAGAAGCGTCTTTCCAGTGCCCGTGGGGCCAATCAGCAGAATGTTGGATTTGGCAAGCTCCACGTCGCTTCGCATGCGCGAGAGCAGGATGCGCTTGTAGTGATTGTAAACTGCTACCGAGAGCTTCTTCTTCGTTTTTTCCTGCCCCACAACATATTGTTCCAGGAAAGCTTTCACCTCGATAGGCTTGGGCAATTTGCCTTGGGGCAGGGGGGATCGTTCAGCGGCATCCTTTTCCAGGATGTTGTTGCAGGCTACCACGCACTCATCGCAAATATAAGCGCGGAAGCGGTCGTCGGGCGATGAAATCAGCTTGCGAACCGCATCCTGACTCTTATGACAGAAAGAGCAGCGTAAAATTTCGTCAGTGCCTGTGCGCCTCAAAGGGGTCCCTCAAGGTAACTTAGTGCTTCCCTCTCTATGATACCGGATTTGATGCTCAAAAACGCGTTTTGGATCTCGCAATCCTTCTTGCCGGGTCTCATTTACTTGTGCTTGTAAATAATCTCGTCAATCATGCCGTACTCCTGCGCCTGCTGCGCGCTCATCCAGAAATCGCGTTCCACATCCCGCTCGATCTTTTCCAGGCTCTGGCCGGTATGTTTGGCCATGATTTCGTTGATATTCGCGCGCATGCGCAGGATTTCCCGGGCGTGAATATCAATATCGGTCGCCTGGCCGGAAAGCCCGCCCATACTGGGCTGATGGATGAGCACCCGAGAATTCGGCAGCGCATAACGTTTTCCCTGGGTTCCGGCGGCGAGCAACAGCGCCGCAGCGCTCGCGGCCTGGCCGATACAGATGGTGGCGACGTTCGGGCGAATGAATTGCATCGTATCATAGATGGCCAGCCCCGCCGTGACCGACCCCCCTGGAGAATTGATATATAACTGGACATCTTTTTCAGGGTCTTCCGCCTCCAGGAAGAGCAACTGCGCGGTAACCAGGTTGGCGACGTTATCATCAATGGGCGTGCCGATGAAAATGATGTTGTCGCGGAGCAGCCGGGAATAGATGTCGTATGCGCGCTCTCCGCGATTGGTTTGCTCCACGACCATGGGGATCAGGGCCATCGAAAAATCCTCTTTATCCATGCTGATTTCGGTGTTCACAGAAAGCGAGGGGTTACGTCGAGCTCAGTTGGCGCGTTACTTTGGCGTTGCGGTAGACGAAGTCAAGAGCCTTCTGATTGCGGCGTCTAAATTGCAGTCTATTCAGCCCCCCCCTCTGTGTCAAGCGCGATTTCAAAGTTGCCGCCGACTCCCGCCCTCCCGCAGCCAGCCGGCGGATATCTTCATCCATCTCTTCTTCGGAAACCTCGATCCCCTCCGCTTCGGCAATCTTCGCAAGAATCAACCCGCCCCGCACTTCTTTCTCCGCGTCAGGTCGCAGGTCCGCGCGCATCTGAGACCAGTTGACGTTCGCTTTGAGGGGATCAACGCCCTGATCGTAAAGCAGGCCCAGCATGTTGCCGAGCTTCTCATCCACGCGTTCCTCGATCAGAATTTCCGGCACAGGAAACTTTACCTTCTCGATCAGCATCTCCATCAGCTTCCGCCGGGTAGCGGCTTCCGCTTCCCGCTGCCGCCCTTCCTCCAATTCTTTGCGGAGCTTGGCGCGCAGTTCTTCCAAGGTCGAGGCGTCGCTTACCGTCTTGGCCAGATCGTCATCCAAGGGGGGAACCACCTTATGTTTAATGGCTTGAACTTCCACCTTGAATTTCACCGCCTTACCAGCCAGTTTCTTCAGAGGAAAATCCTCGGGGTACTTCACCTCGAACTCACGCGTATCGCCGGGCTTGACGCCGCGCAGATTCTCGTTGAATTCCGCAAGCGTCCCTTCCTCACCCAAACGGATCATTCCATCTTTGACTTCCAGCAGCTTGCTCTTGGGCGATTTCACGTCCCACCCTTCGTAGCTGAACTCCAGCGTGTCGCCCTCGGCGGAAAAACGATCCTCCACAACCTCAAAGGTGGCAGCCCCCTGCCTTAATTTTTCAATTTCCTGGTCCACATCTGCGTCTGTCACAGGGGCCTGGTCTTCTGAAACTTCCAGGCCTTTATATTCGCCCAGCTCGATTTGGGGATAAACTTCAAAAGTGGCTTTAGCGGTGAGGGGTTTTTCGTCTTCAAACTTCAAGTCCTCAAACCGAGGTTCGCCCGCCACGTCCCAATGCTGTTCTTTGATCGCGTCGTGAAAGAATTTGGGCAGCAGCGTTTGGGCGACTTCTTCCCGAATGGCCTCACGATAGCGACGAAGAATAAAATCGCGCGGTACGCGCCCCGGCCGAAAACCGGGCACTTGCGCTTTGCGCGCATACTGCGCCGCAATATTTTCAGATTCCTTTTGCACTACGTTAAATGGAATCTGGATGACAAGCTCTCTTTTGCAGGTTTCTGCCTCCACGGTTCCTCAATGGCGGGTCTGATTCGTGAAATGAGAATGGCGAGGTCAGTCTCGGTAACGGGCCCGGAGCTGCGATCGGTTGGCCGCTCGGCTCCCGATCCCTGAAGTCCTTAAAGTTCCTGCCAGCTCAACGATCTTAGTATAGCATAGCAACCTGGCCTGTCAATCAAACGCCGCTGCCTTCGCATGACGTGCGAGGGCTTCGTGTGACTTATTGGGAGTTATACGCCGGGTTTGAGGGCTTGAAGAACTCAGGGTCAGGCGCAAGAGTATTGAGAAAAATGTTGGCATCAATCGCTGTGATCATCGCCCGCGTATGTCCTCGATAAACTCATCGACGCGGGTGTCTCCCAGATCAGTAAACCCTCTCTTGCATCGTCCCTTCCACTTCGCTAAGTTTAGGTTTCGGGCTTTCTTCCGCAAAAGGATCGGGTTGTTGACCACTTGAAATTTGACCTCGGTCTTGGGCTTCAAACCAAACTTTTCACGAATGTCCTTGGGGATGGCGACTCGGTCTTGCTCGCCTATTTTCATATTTTTCAGCATGATCTAAATTACATACAGGCGGAAGGCTTACAGGAAGTGAACATGGTTAAAAATCATGGGATGTCCGCGTAGGTTCGGAGGGTCTTAGTGGCGACGGCGGAGGCTGCACGAACAAATCTTGCGGCAATGGTAGGTGAAGATCGGGTGAGCGCTGATCCTGCCGCCCGCGCTCTCTATGCCATTGACGACATAATGCCTGGCCTGGTGGTTTACGCGCGTGGCGAGGAGGACGTGACAGCGATTCTCAAGTTTGCAGCGGATCGGAACCTTGCGGTCATCCCCTGCCGAAACGCCACAAAACTCAACATCGGCAATCTCCCGCGCCGCTATGACATCGCGCTCTCGGTCAAGGAGATGAACGAAGTCTGGCATTACGAGCCGGCGGATCTTACGGTGAGCGTCGAGCCAGGAATGAAATTGGGCGATTTTGAGCATTTTCTCAGCCGTCAGGGCCTTTGGATTCCGCTCGACCCGCCGGGCGGCGCGAAATCGAGCCTGGGCGGCATTGTGGCCACTAACGCTGCCGGGCCGCTGCGATTGCATTACGGCGCGCCGCGCGACATGGTGCTGGGCATGAGGGTGGCGACCACAGAAGGCAAGGTGATCAAAACCGGCGGCCGAGTGGTGAAAAATGTCGCCGGCTATGACCTGGCGAAGCTCATCACCGGTTCTTATGGTACACTCGGCGTCATCGTTGAGATCAACTTCAAATTGTTTCCGCTCCCTGCCCGACGCGCAACCTGGGTTCTCAGCACCGCCAGTCTGGATGTGGCTCGTGTTTTTCGCCGAGGAATATTGGATTCTCCTCTAAGCCCTATGCGCATGATCTTGCTGGATGCCGGTGCAGCTTCGTTGTCGCGCGGAGCCACGGAGGTTAAACAGGGGAATGAGCTTGAGATTTGGATAGAATTCGGAGGTTCGGAGCGCATCATCCAGCGATGTCTGGAGACAGTTCAGGATTTGGCCCGCGCAGCGGGAGCCTCAGGGGAGGTCTTGGATGATCTTTCGGCGACAAGAGGATGGGACCTTATCTCCGATTTTGGCTCAACCCTGCATGAGAATTTCCCTCAGAGTATCATTGTGAAAGCGGCGCTGCCCATTGATTCGAACGAGGAGTTTTTGAGGTTCGCCCGCGACCCATGCGAAAAGCAGGCACTTCAGGCGGCCTGCTTCAGTCAGAACGGGATAGGAATTGTTCATCTCTGTTTAATCCCGAATGGCTCGTCTCACATATCCTCGGCGTTCATCCGGGGGTTGCGCAATAGGGCAATTTCCTTGGGCGGCAGCCTCATTCTCGAGCGCTGCCCTCTGGAGATCAAGAAAGAAGTGGACGTTTGGGGGCCTGTGGGCGATGATTTTGTGATGATGCAGAAGCTCAAAGAACTTTGGGACCCGAAAGGGGTCCTCTCGCCAGGACGATTCGTAGGCGGGCTGTAGGGTCTGTGTGAAAACTCATTCTTTCTGATTCTCTCCAGCTATATGGACGCTGAAATCATTGCCGTGGGGTCGGAAATGCTGACCCCGCAGGGGCTCGATACAGATTCGCTCTACCTCACCGAAAAATTAAATAACCTCGGCATCGAAGTCCGCTACAAGACGGTGGTCGGAGACGATCATGACCGCCTGACGAATGCATTTCAAGCCGCGTTGAAGCGATCCAATCTTGTGATCCTGACAGGCGGCCTCGGTCCTACGGAGGATGACATCACCCGAGAAGTGGTGGCGGACGTTCTGGGACGTCCTCTGCGTGAGATTCCGGAAATCCGCAGCCGCATTGAGAAGCGATTCCAGCGCCTCGGCCGCGACATGCCGCCGAATAATCTGCGCCAGGCCAGAGTGCCTGAGGGAGCGGACTGGCTCGAAAATCCCAATGGAACAGCGCCTGGAATCTGGCTGGAACAACAGGGGACCGTTGTGATCCTGCTCCCGGGTCCGCCTTGGGAACTGGAAGCGGTGTTCGAATCCGCCTGCCTGTCGCGCCTGGCCAGACTGTCTGGGAAAGCGCTGATTCGGAGCCGCGTGTATAAGATCGTAGGGCTGCCGGAATCGGAAGTGGACCGCCGCATCGCCCCGATTTATACGGCTTATCGAAATCCCTCAACGACCATCCTCGCCAAACTGGGAGCCATTGAAGTCCACCTGCGGGCGCGCGCCGCCTCGCAGGAGGAAGCGGAGTTGTTGCTCAATGAATTAGGAGACCCTATCGAGGCGGCTTTGGGAGATCACATCTTCTCAACGCGAGGCGAATCGCTGGAAGAAGTGGTGGGCATGTATCTGACAATGAAACAACAGACTGTCTCGGTTGCGGAAAGCTGCACCGGCGGCTTGCTCAGCGAACGTCTCACAAGCGTCCCTGGAAGTTCAGGCTTTTTTCTGGGCGGCGTCGTCTGCTATAGCAATGAACTCAAGGTCAAGCTGGCAGGCGTGCCCGCCGATCTGATTCGAGAGCACGGCGCAGTCTCGAAGCCCGTAGCGCAGGCGCTCAGCGAGGGAATCCGAACGCGAGCGGGGGCATCGATTGGAATCGGAATTACCGGCATCGCCGGGCCGAGCGGAGGGACTCCGGAAAAGCCGGTGGGACTCGTCTTTATCGGACTTGCGGACTTGCGGGGCGCTGTCGTGCGCGAATTTCGTTTTCCCGGGAATCGGGAGCGAATTCGCTATTGGGCTTCACAAACAGCCCTGGAAATGATCCGACGCAGGGTGCGAGACTATTGAGATCCTATAAGATCTGATCAGGAACATCCGGTGAGAGCTTTTCTGGCGATTGACCTTCCTGCCAAGATTCGTGAAGAGTTGGGCCGGCGACAAGCTCTGTTTCAGCAAGCGCTCGCTGCGTCTCCGGATCGGGATCGAGCCATTCGCTGGACCAGCCCCGAGGGCATTCATCTTACGCTTAAGTTCCTGGGTGAAATCTCCGACGAAAAACTTCATCGCCTTATTGAGCAACTTGAAAATCTGGCGCCTTTTGAGAAGTTTTCCATAAAAGTTAAGGGATTCGGTTTCTTCCCGGATGCCCGGCGCCCTCGCGTCTTCTGGGCAGGCATCGAAGCGCCTGCGGCGCTCGCCCGGTTGGCTGCCCAGATTGATGCAGCCCTGACAGCAATCGGGTTCGCGCCGGAAGCGCGATCTTTCAAGCCCCATTTAACGCTTGCGCGATTCAACAACCTCGCTCCCCAACCTACCCTGAATAAGCTAGTCCACCAGCAAAGCGACGCTGATCTCGGCCGATTTGAAGTCGCCGAGTTTTATCTTTTCGAGAGTAAACTCGCCCCCGGCGTGCCGGCACAGTACCTCAAATGGAGGCGCTTTCCGAAAAAGAGATAAGGTTTTGCAAGAGATTGAGACTCACCTGAGCGATGAAGCCAGTAAAAGCGTTCCGGGCTGGAAGCGGCGAGGCAGCTCCTGAGCGTGGTGATTCTCTTTGCAGCCGCCTCGCGCGCTGGCGCTCTTGCGGGAATTAGCGCAGACGAACAATAAAGACGTCTGTGCGGCACCGTCCGCTGGTCGGACAGCCGTAAGTGCCTTTCTGGTTGCCCAGGCTCCATTCCCAGTCGGAAGTGAACATGAAGAACTTCCCATCCTGAGAAACGTTGCCGCGCGCTGTCGCCCAGAAGTTGGCGGGTGAGCTCGCGCTGTCGTTTGCCTTGCCCGTAGCCCGGTTGTGCGCGAATCGCCAGATGCGCGAAGTTCCGGAAGTGGCGACACAGGCGATCTCACCGAGATAGGCGCGCAGGTAAGGCCCGGGCGCTCCGTCGATCGATCCGCACACCGGCATGGTGTCGGAAGAATTTGCATCATTCCACGACCAGTGACTATCGTTCCATTGGTGAGGCACCGGGAAGAGGCTGACCAGATTCAAGTATTGGGAGAGGTTTGAATCCGCCCGGATAACAACCTGAGCCACATCCACGTCGTTCGGGTCGTTGATGAGGTGGGTGTAACCCAGAGCCTGGTGACCTCCGCAGTTGTTGCCGTAAATCGTGCAGGTAGTCACCTGATTGGTCCCCGGCTTCCAGAAATAGAGCGTATAACCCTGTTGCGCATCAATGCGCACATAGGTTCCATCCTTGCTCAACCGGGCGTTGTGGACGTTGTAGCCGGCCGTGCTCACAGCCGGCGGCTGGGCGGAGGTGATATCCAGCGGGCCGGATTGCGTGTAGCTTGTTCCTCCGACCGGCCCCTGGGTATTCTGCAAGGTTTCTCCGCCGGGCGAAGTTCCGATGTAGACGTTGAAGGGCGTGCAGCTTCCACTCAGCCCTTGCGAAGCGTCGCATCCCCAGGTTCCGCCTGGAACCAGTATCTCAGCCGGATCCAGGAGTTGGGACGGAAAGGTAATCGTAATACTCCCGCGCGACGAGAGATAAATGGGACCCACTTCCGGCGACGGCCGAGTCTCGCCATTTTGTGGGTTCATCTGCGTCGTGGCCGTGATGCGAACGTAATAGTTTCCCGCCGGCAGATTTCCTGAACCAGGATGGGGCGTTACGATGGGGGCGGCGGGCGAAGCCAGTTGGCCCACACCCTGCGCCACCCGAGTCGGGGCCATGTTCGTGCCTCCCACCACTCCTGTGGCCGTGTCATACCAATAGCAGGCTCCGGCCGAACGGTTATAGTAGGTCACCAGCGTGCTTTCTCCCTGTGCATTGCCGCCGAAGTAGAAGCTGAATTTGGCGTCGTCGGCGCTGCCTGAAAGCGAACCGTTATATCCTTCCGTGTAGCTCGGAAGGCCCGGGCAGGCCGTAAAGTCATAGAGCTGTGTTGCGCTGTCGTTTGCGAAATTGTAGGAAAACAGGCGCGTCTTCTTGGTTGTGTACAAAATGTTGGGATAAAGGTAGCTGAAGCTCACCGCTCCAGTGCTGAGCATTCCGGATGGACCCATAAAGCCTCCGGACTGGCCAGTAAGCCTCGTGATGTGCATGGTGCCCGCGTCGAGCAGATAGGGAAGCGCCCAGCCGCTGCTGTTGTATACCACAAAACGATAGCCGCCGTTCGCGCTGACGGTCGGATCAAATTTCCCCCATTCGTTGGCTTCTGATGAAGCGTCCGTCATGTAGCTGACGTCCGTGAAATAGCTCCCGTAACCTCCCACGTTGGTCAGCGTGTTGGCGTTGGTGACGCGAACCATCTGGGATTTGAAATCAGGATCCTGAAATGGACTATTGACCGGAGGAGGAGCCATCGGCGTTTCTTGAATGATGTTCTGCGTAGAGTTAGCGCAATAATTGGGCGGGCCGCCTGTACATGTGGAGCTTGAGGTGTTGTACTGCGAGAGTACTGAGGTAAGCGATACTTGCGCCGGCGCGAGAGATGGAAAGAGTCCCGCCGCCAGTACGGCAATTAAGAAATAGACTATTTTCATTGAACAGTCCTCCATGAATTAATATAAATTTACGGATTATATTAGTAGTAATAGGAAATTAGTCCCGAAAAGATGGGGCTGTTTTCGGGAGTATTTGACTGTAGAGGGTGTGCGTAGGCCGTTTTAGAAGGCAGCCATCATACTACAATTCCCATTCGATATAGCAATAATTCTTATACAAATTTGTTTAAGGCAGTATCCGCCTATATTTCAAAATCTGGAATATTAAACTTTATTAACAAATTTCGGTGAGATGATATCTGAGAAGTGTCGATACACCAGATTGTCATGCACCTGGTTCCTGCCATCAAAAGCGAGCGAGCTGTAGACATCAAAAAATAAGCTCCGCGCTACCCCACTGAGTTAAGGCCCGACGGCCAAATTTCAGATATCTCTTTGGCTGGCATTAATGCAGTTCGACGATGAAAACATCCGTGCGGCATTGTCCGCTGGTGGGGCAGCCGTACGAGCCTTTCTGGTCGCCCAGGCTCCATTCCCAGTCAGAAGTGAACATGTAGAACTTCCCGTCCTGGGAGACGTTGCCGCGCGCAGTCGCCCAGAAGTTGGAGGATGAGTCAGGGCTGTTGTTGGCCTTGCCCGTGGCGCGGTGATGGGCGAAGCGCCACACACGCGAGGAACCGGACGCGGCCACGCAGACAATTTCACCCACGTAAGCCCGCAGGTAAGGCCCGGGCGCGCCGTCAATCGATCCACACACCGGCATGGAATCGGAAGGGTCTGCATCGTTCCAAGACCAGTGGCTATCACCCCACTGATGGGGCGTCGGCAAAGGATTGACCAGTTCCGTGTAGTTCGAAAAATTGGAAAAGGGACGGACCATGACTTCGGAAATGTCGTGATTGTTCGGGTCGTTGATGAGGTGAGTGTAACCCAGAGCCTGATGTCCTCCGCAATTGTTGCCGTTGATCGTGCAAGTGGTCACCTGATTGGTCCCCGGCTTCCAGAAATAGAGCGTATAACCCTGTTGCGCATCAATGCGCACATAGGTTCCATCCTTGCTCAACCGGGCGTTGTGGACGTTGTAGCCGGCCGTGCTCACAGCCGGCGGCTGGGCGGAGGTGATATCCAGCGGGCCGGATTGCGTGTAGCTTGTTCCTCCGACCGGCCCCTGGGTATTCTGCAAGGTTTCTCCGCCGGGCGAAGTTCCGATGTAGACGTTGAAGGGCGTGCAGCTTCCACTCAGCCCTTGCGAAGCGTCGCATCCCCAGGTTCCGCCAGGCACCATGATCTCAGCCGGGTCTGAGAGTTGTGTTGGGAATGTGATGGTCAGGCTGCCCGCGGCGGAAAGGTGAATGGGTCCGACTTCCGGTGAAGGTTTTGTCTCGCCGTCTTGCGGGTTCATCTGGGTGGCGGCGGTGATGCGAACGTAGTAGTCTCCTGCCGGCAGATTCCCTGAACCGGGGTGGGGCGTTACGGTAGGGGCGGCGGGCGAAGCCAGTTGGCCTACGCCCTGGGCGACCGGCGTCGGAGCCATATTCGTGCCTCCGACTATGCCTGCAGCCGTGTCATACCAATAGCAGGCTCCGGCGCCGCTGTTGGCAGAACGATCGTAATAGGTGACCAAAGTGGTTTCGCCCTGAGCGTGCCCTCCGAAATACAGGCTGAACTTTGTGTCATCGACGCTTCCTGAAAGCGACCCACCATACCCCTCGGTGTAGCTGGGAAGACCGGGACAGGCATTGAAGTTGTAGAGCGGGGTTACGCTGTCTGTGGAGAAGTGAAAAGCCTCCAACTGCCCTTGGTCTACCATGTAGAGGATGTCGGGATTCACGTAGCTGAAGGCCCCGCCAATCTTCATCATTCCGCCCGGGGAGAGGATTCCTCCAGCAGTCTGGCCCACAATCCGATTTACCTGCATGGTGGTGGCATCCAGCGTGAAAGCGACGGCCCACCCGCCGGTGGTATAAACCAGAAAACGATAGCCGCCCAGCAGCCCGATGGCCGAATCGAATTTACTCCATTCGTTGGCCTCTGACGAGGCATCTGTCATGAAGCTGGTGCCGGTGAAATAATTGCCCTGGCCGTCCACATTCGTCAGCGTGTTCGCGTCCGTGACACGGACCGTGCGGGAGCCGAAGTCCGGGTCTTTAAAAGGGGTGTTGACCGCAGGCGGAGATTTGGGAGTTTCCTGGATCACATCCTGTGTGGAATCGGCGCAGTAAGTGGGTGGACCGCCCAGGCAGATCAGGGCTGACAGGTTCTTTTGCTGCAAGGGTAATGGCACTCGAATGTCATCATGTCCATAGCTGAAAAACCCAGGGGTTAATGGCTTTGAATTGTCTTGCGAAAATGTTTGGCTTGCCGCGACCGAGAGTGAAACTCCGGCCATGAGCAGGCCCAGGAGTAAACGCCGGAATGATTTCATTAAGTCTTTTCCTCATCGTGCCATCCAGACAGATTGGCTGCTTTTTAATTTTTTTAGTGATGCTTAATGTTAATCGGCAGGTACTATTTAAATGATTAATCGAGCGAAGAAAAAAAAGCCGCAGGCCAGGACGAGATGTCTTAACCTGCGGCTGAGAAAGGAGGGGCTAAAAGACCTTTAGAAGAGGCTCAGGAATGCTCCCGCCTCCTCTGATAAAGGAGTCCAAGCGCCAGGAGTCCGCTGCCGAACAGCGCTAAAGTAGCGGGTTCGGGCACTACCGATGCTGTGTTGTAAGTTACAGTGATCTTACCCTGGCCGCTTGTTGTGGAATCAACCGAGTAGGGTGTCGGGCCGTTGGCAGCGGCAAACCCTTGCCCAGCCACAGTAAACGTCACATCACCGAGTCCGACATAAGGGCTGAAACCCGTGGTGATGGTTGCGCTATCTGTACTGGGGAGGCTTGTTCCGCTAGCCGTTTTGCTGTCGCCGTTAGAAATCGTGAGGCTTTGACTAAACGCGGGAGAGATCGAAGCCAACATATTGTTTGAAGGATCGAGCAACGACAAGCTTGTGAAAATTGCTACCAGATAGTCGCCCGCTGCGCCCGAATTGTTGGTGACGGTCGCTGATCCGATCGTTTGACCATCCAGTGTAAAAGTGATGGATGTTAGCGTCCCCATGGAAGGATTAAACTGGGGAAGCGAAATGGAAGTTGAGAAGCTGGTGGTTGTGGGTCCAAAGCTAGCTGAATAACTTATAGAATCGGCAAACGCAGGCGCGCATGCCAGAAGCAACGATAGAACCAGAACCAGGACTAACCTGCGAGTTTTCATAATCCAACCTCCTCCTTTATAAATAGATTAATTACATCAGAGTAATATACATCAGTGTATTGATAAGTCAAGTAAATTGTTGAACAGGACTTTCCTCATTTTTTTGTGATGCCCAGACCTAACTCGTGCAAACACGCGACTTACCGGCTTCGAAAAGTGGACGGCATCGAATTTCGGATGTACCTCGAAAGATCAAGCAAAAGCTACCT
>CADDZJ010000073.1 GCA_902812415.1 Acidobacteriota bacterium | reverse complement strand
ACTTCCAACTGGCGATGCTGGCCTACAACCTGAACTGCTGGCTGATGCTGTTCAACCGCGAGGAACCAGCGAGCACGCAGGAGCTAAAGCATACGAGGCTGGCCACGGCGCGGCTGCGGTTTCTGTTTCTGGTGGCCAAGATTTGGCGGCCCGGGGGCCGCGTGGGTGTCAGCTATAGCGATCATTACGCCGAGCAAGGCCTTTTCCAGCGGTTGATGGAGCGGCTGCGGGCGATCACGGTCGGCTCCCAGGGCTACGTGCCGGTGCTGGCCGTGGCCCTCCGCGAATAGACATCCTGCGTGCACAAATTTTTATGCATCTACGACCGAACGGAACCAACAAGTTACAACGATCTTCGCGCCGGGGGTAAAACTGAGGGGAGAATCCAAGGAAAGTTAGACGAGCGCAGAGTACCCATCGACATCAAGAGGCAGGCTTAAGTGCCAGCTCTGGCGTCGGCCTCTGCATAATTTAGGTGACAGAACAGAGCGACAGCTATCGACTTTTAGAAAATAGCTTTCGCGGCGCTGAACTTCGCTCGCCTTCCATTGCTATTTCGTTATAAACTCATCGAAGAGAGGGAGAATACGAGGTGAGCAGAAAGCTGGTTTTAAGCCTGGCGGTTCTTGCTGTAGCGGGCATTGCTTTTATTGCGGCTGCGGCTCCGCAGACCTTCGAGGGGCAGCTTGAGGAAGTTTACTTCAAGGCTCCGGATTTTCCTCCGCCCACGGAAATGCCCGTGACGCCTCCGGGCCAGAATCCTTCGCCGCTGGACCGCACCATGACTGCCACTCAGACCGCGCCGCAAGGTCCTGTTCCAACGCCTCAACCAGGCGTCCCGCCAACAACGGTGGGCATGCCGCCTCCTTCTCCTGAGGCCACCCAATCACAACCACAACCCTCGTTCACCTCAACGGGCATCACCTGGATCAATTCACGCCCTCTGACCATGGAGCAGTTGCGCGGCAGAGTGGTGATGATTGATTTCTGGGAATACACCTGCATCAACTGCATTCGCACCCTGGCGGATAACAAAAAGTGGTATGAGCGCTATCGGGGCGACGGATTCGTTCTGATCGGCGTTCATGACCCGGAATTCAACATTGCCTATTCCGTGAAGAATGTGCGCGAGGCGGTGAAGCGATTTGGAATCACCTACCCGGTGGTGGTGGACGACAAGTTCATGATCTGGAATCTCTATCACAGCAACTCGTGGCCCAATCGTTTCCTGATCGACGCCAAAGGTTACGTGCGTTATCACCGGGTGGGCGAGGGCGGCGATAGCGCTTTTGAACATGCCATTCAAAAGCTGCTTCAGGAAGCTCACCCCGGACTCAAATTTCCCGCCCGCTACGATGTCCCTCCTGAGGAGAATGCATTCTCACCGGCCTGCGGCGTGACCACTCCGGAGATGTACGTCGGCGATTGGTTTGGGCGGGGCGTTCTGGAAAATCCGGAAGGGTATGAGGACGGAAAGACGGTTGATTACAAGGCGCAGGATTCCGTCGAGGACGGTCATGTCGTTCTCGACGGCAAGTGGAGAACCGAAAAGGACGGCATGACTTACCGCGGCAAGAAAGGCTCGCACGATGCAGAACTCATGATGAAGTACCACGCGCGGGAGCTTTATTCCGTCATGAACGTGGCTCACGGCCATCCCGAGCGCCTCTATATCACGCAGGATGGAAAAGACCTCACCCGGCAGAACAAGGGGGTGGACGTTCGCTTCGATTCCCAGGGCCACTCCTATCTTGAAGTCCGGGAGTCGCGCATGTATTACCTGGTCCAGAACCGTTCTTTTGGCAGCCACACAGTTATCTTGAAGCCTTCGGCGCCCGGGATTACGATCAATTCATTCACTTTCGGCAATAATTGCCAGACCAATTTCCCGCATCTTTAATCGCTTCACTCAATCTTTACCTTCAACACTGGAATGCACCCTTCCATCTGAAGTACGATACAGGGTTCATGAACGGAAGCATATGGGCTTGCGCAAGCCCTTGCGCCCACGACATCAAAACTTGAGAGATCATTCATGTTGCGGAAATATCGCTTCAGCTTCGGACTTCTGTTGGCAGCGCTCACATTTGCTCCAGTCGTCACTCGCGCCCAAACTCCAACGCCCAAAAAAGTCTTCATCATCTCCGACCTTGAAGGCGTGGATGGCATCTTCAATTTTGATCTTCAATGCATTCCTTTCAAAAGCCCGCTCTATTCCGAGTCGCGCAAGCTGCTGGCTGGTGAGGTAAACGCCGCTGTCGAGGGCTTGCTGGAAGGCGGAGCCACTCAGGTAGTGGTTTACGACAACCATTACGGAGGACACAACCTTTCCACGCTGGATATCAATCCCAAGGCACTCCTGCTTTCTGGTTCGCCCGTTTCGCCCACACTGGGTCTGGACTCTTCCTATAGCGCGATCCTTTTCATCGGGCTGCACTCCATGGCGGGAACCAAGGGCGGTGTCCTGCCCCATTCCTTCACCTGGGATATTCAAAACATCTGGGTTAACGGGAAAAAGGTGGGCGAAATTGGGGGGCGGGTCATGCTGGCCGGCCAGCTTGGCATCCCCGCCATTATGCTGGCCGGTGATGCGGCCGCGTGCAAAGAATTTCAGGTCCTTGTTCCTGAGGGTGAATGCGCGCAAGTAAAGACGGGCGCGAGCCAAACCGGAGGCTATAGCCTTTCCCATGCCGCGGCCTGCGCGCTGATCCACGAAAAAGCCCGACTTGCGATGGAACATTTATCGCAGGTAAAGCCTTATCAAATCACCGGCCCCGTCGAAGTAAAAGTGGAGTACACCACGTCGGCAACGCCCAATTTCACTCTGCGTACCGGCGTGCAGCAACTCGACGGCCGAACGTGGGTGTTTCGCGGCGGCAACTTCATTGATGCGTGGCTGAAGTTCCGGTCGTTTTAAGCGGTTGCTGAGTAACCCTTGCAGCCTGTCATTCCGAGAAGCCGCAAAAGCCAGTGATCAGTGACGAGTGATGAGCAAAAGATCAATCCAGGGTTCTGGTTGCCTTTGCTCGTCACTTGTCACTTTTTACTTATCACTGCCGCTGAAATTCCCTGCGGAGTCTGCCCCAGGTCGAAATACTGGGATTCTTCGCTACCGCTCAGAATGACAAGCGAAGGGCTCTCGGAATGACCCGTTTTTTTGGATTTTTTCAGCAACTTGTGGTGCGCAGTTACTTGGCATCGCGCCAGTTCTGGCCGACGCCGATCTCAACCCGCAGCGGCACTCGCAGCGGATAGACGCCCTCCATTTCCGCCTGGATAAGAGACTTTGCAGCCTCCACCTCCGATTCCGGCGCTTCAAAGACCAGTTCATCGTGCACCGTCAGAATGATGCGCGTTTTCATCTTTTCGCGCCGCAAGCGGACATGGGCTTTGACCATGGCCAGTTTCATGAGGTCAGCGGCGCTGCCTTGCAGGGGAGTATTCATTGCTTCGCGCTCGGCCCGTCCCCGCGCGCTCTTATCGTGGCTGTGGATTTCCGGGATGGGACGCAGACGGCCAAACATCGTCCGCACCTCTCCCGTCTCGCGCGCCTGCTCAATGCATCCGCGCGTGAATTCATCCACTTTCTTGTAGCGCTGGAAGTATTCATCAATATATCGCTGAGCCTCGGTTTTGCTCGTGCCGGTTCGTTGCGCCAGCCCGAAGGCGCTCAGCCCGTAGATCACGCCATAGTTAATCGCCTTGGCCAGCCGCCGATGCTCATGAGTCTGAAGCGCCGGGGGCACGCCGAAAATTTCCTGAGCGGTGCGGGAATGGATATCCTCGTTTCGGGTGAAAGCTTCGACCAAAAGCGGGTCTTCAGAGAGATGCGCGAGCAGGCGCAATTCAATTTGTGAATAGTCCGCGGCGATCAGGTACGATCCCGGATCGGCGACAAAAGCCGAGCGGATGAGCAGCCCGAATTCGTCGCCGATCGGAATGTTTTGCAGATTCGGGTTGGAAGATGAAAGCCTGCCCGTGCGCGACCCTGCCTGATTGAAGGTGGAATGGAGTCGCCGCGTTTCCGGATGAATATAGCGCGGCAGAGCGTCCACGTAGGTCGATTTCAGTTTGGCCGCCGTGCGATACTCCAGGATTTTTCGCGGCAATTCGTACTGCTCCGCCAGAGCTTCCAACACCGCCGCCTCGGTAGAGTACTGGCCGCTCTTGCGCAGCTTTTTGCCCCCCGGCAGCTTGAGTTTGTCGAAAAGAACCTCGCCCAGTTGCTTGGGCGAATCAATATCAAAAGGCTGGCCCGCCAGGTCGTAGATTTCCCTTGTCAGTTCCGTGAGGCTCTTTTCGAATTCCCTCGACATCTGTCCCAGTATGACGGGGTCGATCAGCACTCCTGTGGTTTCAATGTCAGCAAGGACTTCCGCCAGGGGCAACTCAATTTCGTCATAAAGGCGCTTCAGCCCCCTCCGCTTGATCTCAGGTGCAAAGGCCTCGGCAAGCTCAATCAAGCTCGCGGCCGCACGAGCCTCGGATTGCCCAGGCTTCAGTCCTTTTCGTCGCAACAAAACGTTGGCCAGGGAATGGGATGAAGCCAACGGATCGAGCAGGTAGGAATAGAGCAGGGTATCGTCTGTGATTCCGGCCACCGGGATATTTTCTTTTTCAAGCAACAGCCGAAGAAGCTTTGAATTGTGCGCAATCTTCCTCCGGCTGCCATTCACCAGCGTGGGCCTGGCAGCGGCGAGCAACTCCCGGCGAGACGCGTTCGCGCCAAGCGGAACCACCACAGCACGGGAACCCGCTGCCAATCCCAAGGCTGCGAGCGACGCTGAGAATCCCTCTTCCCCCTCAATGTCGATGGCGATGGCGAGAGGAGTTGAGGGGTCAAGAGCTTGAAGCCAGCGCTCGACCGCGCGAGGGTCAGTCAGCGCCTCGGCGCTTGCAGGAGCAGAGATCTCGATGGTTCCTCCCCCTTCCTCCAGAAAATCTCTCAAAAGGCTGGCGAAACCCAGTTCCTGGCAAAGGGGTATGATTTCCGCAAGATTCAGACGACCAAGCTGAAGTTGTTCCAGCCGAACGTCGAGAGGCACATCGGTCCGGATGATTGCAAGGTCCCGGCTCAGCAGCGCTTCGTTGCGAAAGTCGCGCAGAGCGTCTCGATAACTCTGCTTGGATGCCTCTTGCCAGCGGTCGAGCGCTGCTTGCAAGCTCCCGAATTTACGGATAAGTTCGGTGGCGCCTTTCGGCCCGATGTAAGTCCGCTTCTTGCCGCCAGCCTCCACCGGCGGTTCGTGACCGGGCAGCGGTCGGGCGCCAGGGATGTTGTCACTCGGGTCACCGGTCAATGCCAGCCAGTCCACAACTTTTGAAGGTTCGACGCCAATGATCTCCTTCACTTTTTCCACATCGCACAATAGCTCGTTTCCATCCTTTGCACTGCGTGGCGGCTTTAGGACCTTGACCCGTTCATTCACCAATTGAAAAAGGTCTTCGTCTCCGGAAACGATCGTGGTCTCAAAGTTATCGCGGGATGCGGTGTATGCCAGGGTTCCAATCACATCATCTGCCTCAAATCCTTCTTTTTCCACAATGGCAATGCCCATTGCCTTGCAGAAGCGGCGGACGTAGGGCAACTGGGTTGTAAGGTCGTGAGGGAACTCGGGCCGATTCGCCTTGTAGGCTGCAAGCAACTTATCGCGGAAAGTCGGTGCTGAAAGGTCAAACACTGCGGCAACGTAACCTGGCTGGTATTCTTGAAGGAGTTTGCGAAGAATTCGCACAAAAATGTAGGTTGCCTGCGTGGGCACGCCTTTGGGAGAGACCAGCGGGACCTGCATCGGAGCGTAAAAAGCCCGAAAAACAAGAGACATTGCGTCAATCAGGAACAGTTTTTTGCGAGCTTCCGGCAAATCTCACCTCCGCTTGTAGGCCGCGCCTGCTGACCGGGCGCGATGGCGCAGGCTAAAATTCATGGCCGAGGTCCTTAAGGACGTGGACCACTTTACGTCCGCCTTGCTCTGTGTGATAGACAATAACGTGGTCGCCTTCTTTGGCGGCAAGATCGGACGCATCCGCCACGCCATCCGTGGTGTCGAGGGCAGCGTCATGACCTAAATCGTAAGTTTCTTCCGCGCCATTCTTCGTGCGGATCACGACATGGCGGCCATCTTTATCGACCCTGACCAGTGTGCCATCCGTTGTCTGTAAGGCTTTGTGACCGAAGACGTCCACCTCGTCCGCTGTCATTGTGGCGCCATGCTGGGTGTAATGAACGACAACCTGGCTTCCCTCTTTTCCGGTCAAATAACTGGCATTTCCGGCCCGCCCAAGGCTGTGTACGGTCGTGTGACCCATGTAGGCCAGAACATGCTCAACGCCATCCGCCGTGCGAATGACAAGCTTTCTACCCTTTGTATCAACCCTCACCAGTTCGCCCACTAACGTATGGTGACCGGTGCGAATAATCGGTGGAATTGGGCTGGATATGCCAGCCTGAGTCTGCAAGGCAACGACGAATAAAATTTCAACGATAACTACCCATGTTCCGAAATGTCGCATAGCAATCTCCCTTCGCGCTCCATATTTTGTTGGTTTTACACGGCAACGCCGCTCCGCGTCTGTTCGAGATTTTTACGGGCATCAGACGCCCCTGAAAAGATAGCTCAACTTCAGTCAAAGATGCTTCATTTTACCGCAACGGTTGCTGAAAGCGATGATGGAGACTCTCATTCCGCGGCCTTTGGGTCGTCATTCTAAGCGTCACATGGGGCTGCGGCTCACCTGTTGATACCAAAATCCTCATGGAGATCATCCGCAAAACTTGTCTCGGCGAAGACGGCAGGCTGGGCTGACTCATGGATTCCAACAGGACGATGATTTTCGACAGAGCGTTTTTCAGCGACAGTGAGCTATTAAACTTGGCCTGGATATGTATTGCAACTATGTGGATCAACACTTATGCTCATAGCTTGACACATACATATGAAATAGCTACATTGCTTGGTGGAGTCTGATGGAGGTGGTTGATGGCTTATATTGATCCACAAACCGTCCTTTCGCCGAGAAATCGGGTTGGGTCAGTGCAAGTAATTTACAATGGCGGGCCCGGAAGTTGGTCGGTTGCTCGTATTGACTATGATGGCGAGGAACGTCTGGGGTTTCGTTGGAATGGTAGCAAAGATGAGCCCGGCATCGGAACACCACAGTCCAGGGGGAAACCGACGTGGGAAATTCTTCCGATGGACCTTGCTGAGGTTGTTCAGGAGCGCGTCGAGCAACTTCAGGATTCGCGCTATGCGGAACTTCGTTCAGCCTACCGCGAAATGGCCGCTGACCGGGAACGCGAGGCCGAGGCCGAGGAATGGAGCGAGGGACTAATTGGCGATGCAACGGATCAGGAGGGGTGATGTCTGGTGGGTGTCGTTTGATCCCTCGCTTGGCGGGGAGATTCGCAAGACCCGCCCGGCAGTCGTCGTCAGCAATAACCCGGCGAATGAAGCTCTGAATCGCGTCGTTGTCGTTCCCCTCACCAGCCGGACGGAAAAGATATATCCGGGCGAAGCGCTCGTGACCGTGGGCAGACGTCAAGCCAAAGCGATGACCGACCAGATCACGACTGCGTCGAAGGCGCGGTTTCGAGACCGCATGGAAGCATTGTCCATGGCCGACATGAGGACCGTTGAAGACGCTATCTTGCTGCAGCTTGGCATGCGCAAACGTCCTTAAGAGGTTGTTGAAGAAATCTCGGCCTGCGCGCGGGAGAATGAGGGCAGCGCGAGGGTTATCGTTTATCACGAGAATGACTGGTGTGCTGATTTTGGAGTGTGAGACGGCGTCTGCGGCTACAGATCTCTGCGGCTGAAATAACGGAGGGCCAGAGCAAGAGCAGCGATCAGGTAAAGAGCCGCATAAGTGACCATTGCGGGGCTTGGGACAGAGGCGTTGCTGAAGGGGGATAACCCGATGGCTCCGATCAAGGGGGACTGCATCTCAAACGCCGCCCGGCGCCAAAGCGACTCGCTGGGCATGATGATGCTGGCGATAACTCCCACATCCACCGCCCGCGGACTATGCGCAAGCGCGCCGGCCTGCTCGATCCAGCCCCCCAGAAAAGCCAACCCGTGCAAACCCAGCACCAGGACGCCGTTCGTAAGCGTTGAGAACATTGTGCCGCATAAGAAAGTCAGGTTCAGCAATAGAATGCTCTCGAGCAGAATCAGGCTTGAGCCCAGCAGCAGATGACGGGCCGTTGCTCCGCTCAGAATGTAGGCCAGGCCGGAAACTCCGCCCACCATGATCGCCGCATAGATGGCCAGCATGCCCACAAATCCCAGCCACTTGCCCAGCAGGATCTCTCTTCGCCGGACCGGCTTGGTGGCGATGGCGTGGATGGTTCCTGAAGCGATTTCGCCCGAAAGCGTATCCACTGAAATCAGCACGGCCATCACGACGGTGAGCAAGTCGGCGGCGTAAAGCCCCACCATCAGCATTCCATTCAGCACCTGCCGTCGCAGCAGGGGATTGGTTCGGGCGAGAGATTTGACCTGAAAATGCAGCCCGGTTCCAAAAAGCAGTAAAAAAGCAAGGCCTGCGGCGAGCGCCATCCAGAGAAATTTCTTTCGCGCGGCCTCGCGGAAGGTGATGCCGGCCATCGTCCAGGCGCCCATCATAGGCCTCCGTCCTCACCCACGATTTGCAGGAAAAGGTCTTCCAAGGAAGTCCGCTGCGGGGTCATTTCGTAGACCTTCACATCCTGCGACACGAGATAGCGGATAATCTCCGGCAGAGCCTCGGCGCAGGCAACGCGGAGGGTCAGGCGCTCGCCTTCGCCGCAAATCGACAACGCCCAGGGTGCGAGGCCCTCAAGGATCGCCGTATTCCAGTTTTGCGCCCTGATCAGCACATCGATTTCGCTCCCCCGTTCTTCCTGCAAGCGCCGGGTTTCAAGCATCTCTCCGTGCTTAATGAAAGCGACGCGATCACAGGTGATTTCCACTTCGCTCAGCAAATGCGAATTCAGGAACACCGTCGCGCCCCGGCTTCGTTGCTGCCTGATGATGTCGCGCACCAGCCTTCTTCCCACCGGATCGAGACCGGAGGTCGGCTCATCGAGAAAGATCAGTTCGGGATCATTCAGCAGCGCCTGCGCCAGCCCAATGCGTTGCAGCATACCCTTTGAGAATTCACGAAGGCGCTTCTCGCGATGAGGCCACAAGCTCACCAGATCGAGCAATTCGGACACGCGCTTGCGTAGTTGGGAGTCCGTCATCCCATAAAGGCGTCCGTGAAAACGCAAAAGCTCGGCGGCGGTGAGCCAATCGTAAAAGCGGAAGTGCTCGGGAAGGAAACCCACTTTTTTGCGCGCGTTTACATCGCCTGCCGCATGGCCCAGGACAAAGGCTTCACCGCGAGTCGGAGCCACTAATCCTAGCAGCATTTTGATGAATGTGCTCTTGCCTGCGCCGTTCGGACCCAGAAATCCGAACACTTCCCCTTGCGCGACTTCGAGCGTCAGGCCTTTGACGGCGATTTTTTCACCAAAGACTTTGCGCAGCCCATGAGTCTGAATTGCGGGACGGCTCGAACTTTGAGGGGTCAACTGCTGGATGGATGGAGTCATGAGAGGAGATCTTCACAGACCCTGGTAAGGACACAGTTTAAAACTCAACACTCTTCACTGAACCCAGCGCGATTTTGGGGGCTGCCGCTGATCGGTACGCCATGCCGCGCCGTTCAAGCGTTATTCGCCCTTCTTCCCTGGCATTCTGACGCCGAGCCCTTCGGCTTCGCTCAGGATAAACTCCGCGAGGCAAAAGAATCGCTGTATCTACAGAAGCAAACAAATCCCGAGATTTCTTCCTCTCATTCACTCAGGACCGCGCGACTAATCCAGCGAATTAGCCAGCGCGACTGCATTCCCCGGATCACCAAATCCTATGATGGAGTAAATGACGCCTTTCTTAACCCAGATCAAAGTATAGCGCGTGGAACGCCCGTCAGGAGAGGTGTGGCTGATCAAGGTTCCCTCCGCCCCATCCACCATCTCTTTTTCGTAGTTGCTGGCTTGCTCCGGAATGGGGATGACCAGGGTTGAGGTCCAATCCACGGTCTGGCAGAACGCTTCCGCCTCCTGCGGGCTCATGCCCGCCGCCTCAAGGCCGAGCTCGGCCAATTGTGAAACGTTCAGGTCCGGAGGAACGCTCACAATGGGGCTTGGAACTTGCGCAAAGATCAGGCAGTTTGCGGAGCCCGCTGCCGAAAATGATGGCGGCCCCTGGGCTGGATTCCCCCCTGGGCGGCGAGCCGAGCAATTTCCATAGCGCTCAAATACTCCTTTCGGAATGTGAACGGCAATAGTTTTTCCATCCACGGAGTCCGGAATCTGAAGGTCAGAATGACCCAGATCGTCCACAATCTCCTGCAGGCGTTCTCTATCCAGAGTCATTACAAAAGCCTGCTCGCCCGTCACTGCAAACTGTGGCGCATCGGAGCGTCCGCGAAGCACTCGCACCGGAAAGCCGGCAAGCTGGCTGGCCTGCGTCGCCGTAGTCACCGTCTGGGGTTTGCCGGGAGAAAGAGTGACGACCACGCGATCCGAAATCAGCCTGCGAATGGTGGTCAAGGTATTGGGCCCCGGATTCAGCGGAAGGTCGACGGGCACCACGGCAATTTTCTGCACGCGCAACATGGCGAGAATTCTCTGCGCCACGCTGCGCGCTGGCGCAAAGCTCACCAGAATCACAACCAACGCCGAGACAGCCGCGGCGCTCCAGGCTGGAGCAGGATGCCGCAGGAAGAGGGTGGATAGAACGTTGCCTGTCCGACGGGGAGCATCTTCAGATTCTTGTCGCGCCTGCAATCGCCTCCAGGCCCGCTCAGAGTCCCCTGGGGGTACGGCGCTCGACTGGAGCGTGGAAATCGCTTCCCCAACATCTTTCGCCTCGCAGGCGATCTTTTGTAATCGCTCGCGGCAGTCACCGCAAGCGGCAAGATGCTGATCGATTTCCAGAAGCTCCGACGCCTCCAACTCACCGTCGATTTTGGCTCGCAATGCGCCTTCCGAAGGGTGTCTCATACGCTTTCCTCCTTGCCATACCAGCGGATGTATCTTTTGCGGAATTCGGCCTCAGCCCGTGTCAGCATCGTGCCGACCGATCCGCGTTTGACGCCCAGAACAAGAGCCAGTTCCTGGTATGAAAATCCGCTGGCTCTCAGGATCAGAATTTGGGCTTGCGCGGGGCGAAGGGATGCAAGAACGGCGCGAACCCGGCTGCATTTTTCGGCGCGCAGCATCTCTTGCAGGGGATCAGAAGGCGAACGAGCTTGAAGCAGGGAACGCCCGGCTTCCTGCTCGTAATGCTCGCGCCGGGCGGCTGAGCGCAGGCTGTCGATGCCCAGGCGGGTGGCGGTGCGATAGAGCCAGCCACTGATGTTGCCATCCAGTTCAGCGATGGGGCGCTGGCGATAGAGCCTCCAAAAAGCCTCAAGAGTAAGTTCCTCTGCCCGAGTTCGCTCACCCACAAGCCGATGGAGCACCCCGACAATCGACGCGTAATGCTCCAGAAAAATCTGCCGAAAGGAGGCTTCGGACCAGTAGGGCCGACCATCGCCCGCTTGCTTTTCATCTGCCAAGGGAACCTGCCTGCTGCCGCATTCCTCCATCACAACGGACACGGAATACCTCCGAATTCTACATCCTTACTACGCCTCCCAAGGGCAAAAAGTGACAGGTGGCGCGTCTTGAGCCATCAGAGGATGCCGAACGGGGCGGGGCGCTGGCAGGTTGCTCGAAATGGTGAGGGACGGTATCACTCCGAGCTTTTCTGCCGGCTATTCCTCAGCCGTGCGCGTGTCATTCTGCCCTGAAAAATACGCCGATATTTCGGCACGCAACCCTGACACTCGCCAGATTCGGCGTAATTTTCATTCTTCGGGGTGTCGTAAAACGACATGGCAGACTGAGCGATAGCGAAGAATCTCCATATTTCAGTTCAAGGTAATCTCCCTGAAGCGTCCTGTGTTTGCAGAATCGAACAAATGCAGGGATTCTTCGCTCCGCTCAGAATGACAGGGAAAGGACGGCCAGCACGGAGTATGCAGCGCCATCAAAGCTGAATTCCCAATGAAGTTGCTTAGGAAAAATAAATTAATTCGATTTAAACTTTCTTATTTTCTAACCTATGCTCGGGATGGTATCAATAGGTTGTAAGTTCGGCGGGCGAGCAAGGACCCCGGAACGAATCTCCCCGGCGCCGCTCGCCCGCCGGATGAAAAATCGACTCAAGGAGGAAACCATCGAATGACCACATCATTTTATCACCGCGTTCTCTACGCGCCTTTCGTCGCGCTTCTACTGGGGTGGGCCCTTTTGGCCACCGTGGCGCAGGCGAAGCCCCCACAGCCCACGTTCTCCCCCTACGTGTGGGATTATCCCACTGAGCCCGCTCAGCCTCAGTCTGGTCTGACGGAGCTTGAAACCGCGCTTCCGGAGGCCCAGGCTGAGGCTGTTGAATCACAGGCTGGAGTGGCAGAATCCCAGCCTTATGAATTCGCTGATGCCGACGCCCGGCCGGAAGCCACGCAGCTTCTGAATGAGGTCAAGTCGCTGGCGAATAAGCTGGCTTACGATGCTGGATCGCTGAAGTCCTACGCCCAGAATCACGGCATGAGCTGGCAAAGCCATGCAGCTCAATTGAACCTGATTCGCGAGCGCATCAACGCGATGGGCGAACGCCTGGACCGCTTGCAGCAGATTCAGCCTTCGGCAGCCGCCTGGCAGCAGCAGGCGATTGACCGGATTCACCCTGTTGCGCTTGAGCTGGCTGACCATATTGAATCAGCCATCCGGCACGTGAACGAGCACCAGGGATATCTCTTCTCCCCGGACTACAAAAACCATGTGGCTTCGGCGCACGATCTGGCTCTTGAGCTGACGGATCACGTCGGTTCGTTCCTGGCCTACGCGGATGCCCAGCAACGAGTCAATCATCTTGAGGAGAAGCTCGGAATCGTCCAGTCCTGAGCCTGATCCTCTCCAAAACCAGGGGAACTTTCGACTTGCCTGCCACATCTGTGGCCACTGAGAAGAAAAGGGGTCGACGCTCGATCAGCGAGGCCGGGCTTTCGGGCCTCTCTTCCCGAGAAAGCAAGAAGCTGAAGGTTCCCCTGAATTTTTATCCAGCGGGTTTTATGTGCGGCCTTTTTCTGACTTGATGATGCCGGAGCCTTCTTTGATGGTGAGAATCTGATTGGCTTCGATATTGGAAAATCGTTCAATTTTCCAGGTGGTGGGCCATTTGATTTCGATGAGATCAACCTTTGGCGCCTGACCAATGCCAAAATGTAGGCGAAGATCGCTTTGTGACATGACGCTGCCGCCGCTATGCACTTCATCCATTTGCCGATGCTTGCCGGTCACCACATAGGCGCGCGCTCCGATGGCGGTGCGATTGCAATTCGTTCCGATCAGCTTCAGCTTGATCCAGTTCTGCTTGTTGCCGCCGATATTCTTCAGCAGCGAGGGCGGGTCATTCATATTGAGGATCAGAACGTCCATGCAGCCGTTGTTCAGGTAGTCGCCGAACGCGGCGCCGCGGCTAGAGAAGCGCTCGCTCACCCCAGGCCCCATCTCCTTGGAAACATCCTTGAACTTCCCGTTGCCAAGGTTGTGATATACAATTCGCGGCTCTTTGAACGTCTGGTCCAGATGATATTGATCGATTTCAGGGTAGACGTGGCCGTTCACCTGGAAGATGTCCGGCCAGCCGTCGTTGTCATAGTCGATGAATCCGCATCCCCAGCAGACGTACTGGGTGTTCACGCCGATTCCGGAGACGAAGGTTTGATCCGTAAAAGTGCCGTCGCCGTTGTTGTGGTAGAGGTCGCAGGTGTCATCTGAAAAGTTGGTTTTGAAGATATCGAAATGGCCGTCGCAGTCATAGTCCGCCACGCCCACGCCCATTCCAGACTGCTCCTGCCCATCTTCGTTATAGGCCACGCCTGCCATCACGCCCACATCCGTGAACGTTCCATCGTGATTGTTATGGAACAGGATGCTGGGTTCTGAATCGACGGCCACGTAAATATCGGGCCAGCCGTCGTTATCAAAATCGTATGAAACGGGAGTGATGGAATAGCGCGCGCCGGGCTTCAAAATGCCGGATTTTTCCGAGACATCGGTAAACGTGCCGTCGCCGTTATTGTGATAGAGCAGATTGTAGCCGCCCGGCAGGCCGCGCGGGCCGCACATCACCGGAATGCCCTTCCACTGGCAGTAGCCGGTCTGCCCCGGCACGGGAATCTTCGCCAGATCAACCACAATATAGTTGGCTACGAAGAGGTCCAGGTGGCCGTCGCGGTCGTAATCGAGAAAACAACAACCGGAACCCCAGCGAACCTCATCCTTCCAGAGTCCGGCCTTTTTGGTGACGTCGGTGAATGTGCCGTCGCCGTTGTTATGGAAGAGAATGTTGTGGCCCCAGAACGTGATGAAAAGATCGTCCACTCCGTCGTTATCGTAATCGCCCACGCAAACGCCGGTCTGCCATCCGGTGCGGCCAATGCCTGCGCGCTCGGTCACATCCGTAAACGTTCCATCCCGATTGTTCTTTAACAGGTGGGTGTGGGGCGCCTGGCCAGGCGGCCAAGTCGTATTCAGACGTGTGCCGTTGGTAAGATAGATGTCAAGCCATCCGTCCATGTCGTAATCGAAAAAGGCGATGCCGCTGCCCTTCGCTTCGACAATATATTTCTTATGGGTTACGCCTCCCCAGACGTTCTCAACCGTCACGCCAGCCTGCTGGGCCACATCGACAAAGGTTACGGGCGACTGCGGATTGGCGCCAGGCAACTGGGCCGCATTCAAGCGCACGGGAGCGCTCCATTTGCTGATCGGAGTTGAAAGGGCTTCGAGAAGTTTGTCGCCAAGAAAAAGGGCGGATGAAGCTAATAACTTACGGCGAGTGAATATCATTCCCAAGTTGTTTCCATAAATTCGCGCCGCCAGCAAACAGAATCGAGCCGACGCCAAGCACGCTATTATAATATAGGAACTTTACGCGCGTCATGGCGCGACCGCGGCCCTTCGCACTGTCGAAGGGGCCGCGCGCCGTTCTATTGAAGTAACGCTGCAATGAGGCTCGTTTTCAGCGGGCTTTGCGCGCATGCAGATTTTCTGATTGCCCGCGATATTCAGGAGGTGGCGTTGTGCACGCCGATGAACAAGATGCATTGATTCTTCAGCGCCGGAAGAAACTGAGCGCTATTGCGGATCTCGGCTTTGAACTTTATCCCCGCAAGTTTGAGTTCACCCATACTGCGCCCGAGATCTTGCAGAAATATTCCCGGAGCGCGCCAGAAGAGCTGGAAGCGGAGAAAGTCCGCGTGCGCGTAGCCGGACGGGTGATGACCATCCGGCCGCACGGAAAAGCCGGATTTGCGCACCTCGCAAGCGGCGGCGCGCGGCTGCAAATCTACGTGCGGCGCGATGCAGTGGGAGAGCGCGACTTCGAGCTTTTCAAGCTGCTCGATCTCGGCGACATCATCGGCGTGGAAGGCTATCTTTTCCGCACCCGCACGGGCGAACTCACCGTTCACGCCGATCGCCTGAGCTTCCTCGCCAAGAGCCTGATCCCTTTGCCGGAGAAATGGCACGGCCTGTCTGACGTTGAGATTCGCTACCGGCAGCGCTATCTCGATTTGATGGTGAATGACGGCGTGCGGCGGGTCTTTGAGCGCCGCAGCCGCCTGATCCGCGCGATCCGCGAATTTCTGGATGGCGAAGGTTATCTGGAAGTCGAAACGCCCATGATGCAGCCCCTCCCAGGCGGAGCCATGGCCCGGCCGTTCGTCACCCATCACAACGCGCTCGACCTCAGCCTTTACCTGCGCGTTGCGCCGGAGCTTTATTTGAAGCGTCTGATCGTGGGCGGGCTCGACCGCGTCTACGAAATTAACCGCAATTTCCGGAATGAAGGAATTTCCACTCAGCACAATCCCGAATTCACCATGCTGGAGTTTTATCAGGCCTATGCGGATTATCGGGATATGATGGCGCTCACCGAGCGGCTGCTGCCGCGCGTTGCCCAGGCTGTGCTGGGAGACCTGGAATGCGAATTCCAGGGCCACAGAATTTCCTTCCGCTCTTTCGAGCGCTTAACCATGAAGGAAGCGATTGCCAGGCACTGGCCCCCCGCCGCCGGGCCGGCTCCGAAAGTGGAAGACTTTGCGGAGCCGCGCGCCGTCTTCCGCTGGATCGAGGCGTACAACCGGTCTGCCGAAAAGCCCCTGGCGTTCGGTGATGACACGGCGCCCGGCGCCGCTCTGGCGGAGCTCTTTGAAGCGGTCGTCGAAGAACATCTGATTCAGCCCACTTTCATTCTGGACTTCCCGCTTGAGGTTTCGCCGCTTGCCAAGCAGAAGTCCGATGATCCCAACTTTGTCGAACGCTTTGAGCTTTATATCGGAGGCATGGAAATCGCCAACGCATTCAGCGAATTGAATGATCCCTGCGAGCAAAAAGACCGCTTTGAATACCAGCAACTGCTCCGCGAGAAAGGCGACCTCACCGCTCACGCCATTGATGAGGACTACATCCGCGCCCTCAGTTACGGCATGCCGCCCGCAGGCGGCGAAGGAATTGGCATTGACCGCCTGACGATGGTTCTTACGGATTCCCGCTCGATCCGTGACGTCATTTTGTTTCCCCTGCTGCGCCCTGAAAAGAGCTCCTGAGCACTGCTATGATGAAGCGAAGAGCGGGAAGCAGGAACAGCGGCTTGCGAGCCGGAGAACAAAAATGGGTCAGTGATTATGGGATGATTTTTTTGAGGAAATGGAACTTGCCCTGTTTTTTCGGCGCGGGAGGGGCGGGGGACGAAGTGGTTTCGTTTTGATTCGTCACGTTCTGCTGGGTCTTGCCTGAAGTGTTGGAATTCGACGTGGAAGAACTCGAGTTGGAATCTAATGGCAGGGGATCGACGGGCTTGCCGGAATTCAAGCTGGCCATGCTGGCTGTCTGAGCGCCCAGGGTGTTGTGACCCGCCGAAGCTGCCGATGCCGGAGCGCTCAGATTTCCATTGAGCTTGGCGATCTTCACCTGGATCTGGTTCGGCGAGCCCAGAACGACCGGCCCATGCAGCGTCTCGGAGAAATCAGGAGCGCTGGAAAATGCCCCCAAAGCTTGCTCGAAGATGTTTCGATGGCCGCGCCTGGCTGCATCAGCTTCCGCGCGGGCCAGCATGGCTTTCGTAGGCTTGGGGATCGGCTCGTGCATCTCAGCGAGCTGCTGTTGAGCGTCCTTCACCAGCGGGCTTAGGGGAAACTCCATAATCAGGCGATCGTAATAAGGCACGGCTTCGCGCTTCTTGTTCAGGTGCGCAAGCGTCTGACCCAGGTTCCAGAACACACGGTCGCCCTGACTGAAATTGGGGTAATCATCCACAATTTCCTTGTACCGCGACTCCGCTGCAGGCCACGCGCCGCGGATGTAATAGAACTGCGCAATTTCGTAGTCGCCCTGGGCCAGCACCTCCTGCACTTCACGCAATCTCGCTTTGACTTCGGGCATCAGGGGATTTTGAGGGAACTTCACCAGGAATTCCTTGAACTCGGTCTCCGCCTGGCGAGCTTCCGTCTGGTCGCGATCCGCTTTGCCCATTAATCGGAAATGACACATGCCGGCGCGATACTCCGCCATGGGAGCCTCCGGCGCTGTGGGGAAAAATGTGATGAAATCCTTGTATTCGGCTTCTGCTTCCGTCAGCCCGGAAATGCCGCCCTGCTTGTAATAGGAATCCGCGATGGCCAGCTTCGCCTGGGAGAGATATTCGCTGTCAGGGTAGGTATTCATCAGCGTCTGGAGGGTGAGCCGGCCCACATCATAACGCCCATGCTTGAACTCGTTCAACGCCTTCTGGAGCAGGACTTTGTCAGGCTGCGCGCCATTGGGCACGGAGGTGGCGAGGCTGCCTCGATGTCGATGAAAGAGACAGGCAGGCAGGAAGAGGACGCTCAACAGAAGAGCCGCACACAGCAAAAACGACGGCTGTCGCAGCCGCTCGGGAATTGTTTCTTTAAAGTTCATCACTCCCAGCTATGATCTCCTGCTTGACGGTGTCTTTGCCCGCCACAGACGCTGCGTGGATTAATTCCTGAAGATGCGCCTTTGCATCGGAACGCCTGAAGATCTCCGAGCCCATCACCAGCGCATCGGCTCCTGCTGCGGCTAACTCCCGCATCCGATTCTGGTCAATGCCGCCTTCCGCCTGTACGGCGAAATGCGCCTGCCAGTCCCTTCGGGCCTGGAGAGCTGCACTCAGTTTTTGAGTGGCGTGCGAAGCGTAAGGTTGCTCTGCCTCCCCAGGCTCGGCGGAAAGGATACTCAGGAAATCCAGCTCATTGGCAACTGCGCTTACCATTTCAATCGGCGTTCCAAGACCAAGGGCTGCCCCTGCCCTTCTCCCTCTCGACTTGATCAGCCGCAAGACACGATAAAAATCGGAGGTGGATTCCGGATGCGCCGCAATAGAATCCGCCCCCGCTTCGATAAAATCCGTAACGAAGCGCTCCGGACGCTCAACCAGAAGGTGGACGTCCAGCTCCAAACTTGTAGCCTTTCGCAGGCTCGTGACTACGGGCAACCCCACCGTGACGCCTGGCGCAAAGTGCCCGTCGCAAACATCAATGTGAATCCTCTTCGCACCCGCTTCCCGGATCATCTCCAAATCCTTGCCTAGCCGTGCAAGATCAGCCGCGAGCAAGCAGGGGACAATCAGAGCCATAAGCGAGGGTGTGATTCATGGGCCGCGCCCAGCACACTGCCGTAAGAGCTTAGACTACCACAAGTTCGGACGTTCGGATACGGGAAGTAAGGGTCAGGGATGTTTGCATGTTTTGATTCCGGGCCGCTCCGGAAGGAAGAATGCTGATAAGCCATGTGAGTGGTTGTGACTGCCCGCATCCCGCGCTTGCGGTCTGATGATGCGGGCTAAAATCGAATTGGATCGAATAGTAGTGAATGCCATTGGCAGTGAGTTGGAATCCGAAAAGCCTGATGCGCCCCAGCCTGAATAGATATTCCGATTCGTCGATAGTCGACCCGCGCCGTCATCATTGCGCGACCATGAACATTTTGTGAAGCCGAGTGAAGAGGAAATCGCAGAAGCTATATCCCAGCGGATAGACAGCCCAGAGTTGCGCCTTGGGATCGCTGAGCCTCTCTGGCGGTACCGCGGCTGCCCATACCGCTGATCCATTTGCTGCGACAATCGCACAAAGGATCTCTCTCACGGGTTTGTTTCTGAGGTCGAGCGTTATTATCGGTTCATCAGGCGATTCCATCACATCGCCGATTAAACCCTCACCGGGTGTGGTCTGAGCTCGCAAAAAGTTGGCCAACTCCGTGCTGGCCCCGTTGAGGCTTTCACGGTTCAAAGAGAACGACGGGATAATCGTGTTCAGCAAATTGTGACGGTTACGTCTGGCCTGCGGTGAGTAGACATCAACGATCCCTTCAACGAATGTCACCCTGTATTCGGGAAGCCTTGCCACCAACGCGCGGATGACATCGCGTAGCGGCGCACTCCTAACAGTGAGAGAAAGAGGACGCTGCATGGCATCCTCGTCAACATACTCAAGAGCCGCTGGCAACTTATACATGCAGACAAGTTTCAAAAAGTTTTTTACAAAACTTTGCCCTTGGGTACTGAAGAAGGAAACTTTTGTGTCCAGCTTGCGGTCAAACGCTGGGTTCGGAGGCCTTGAGGGGAACTGAGCCGCACTCCCAAGCGCTACGCCTGGAACGGCAAGCAGCAGTAAAGCGAGGATAAATCTACTCATATCACGCCTCTCCGGGCCAACATCCTTGAGCTGAAACCGGGTGATCACCGTATTAAGAACATTTCTTGAGTCAGATCGAATTTCAGGCTTATACACATCGATTAATCCCGCTGAAAAGTCCACCTTGAGGTCCACGCCTGTCGTCGCTACCAGAGATCGCACGATAGAAGCCAGCGATTTATTTTCAAGACGCAGCTCTACGGGTCGCCATACCATGTCCCGATCTACAAATTCAAACCCCATGGGTAAATGATACCGATAGGCGAGATCAAGTAGGCACTCGGCCAAGCTTCGGTTTTTGCTGTCATAGGAAACCAAGCGGCGCTTCAGTATCTGGCCGAAAAATGTGCGAACTCGCAGCCCTCGCACGAGTGTCAACACAGGACGTTGAGCCGTGTGCTGTGGGTGGAGTAATACGCACCAGACTGTGAGGAAAGTCGCAGCCCAGATGTTCACGATAGATTTCTCCTAAGAACTTGGACGAAGCGCCGGGTAGTTTGCCTGTCCGTGTCGAAGCCGGAAATAAATCCCGAAGTCTAACTGCAATGATTGACTCGGATGATGGGTCCAGACTATAGAGATGCCACAGGTTGCCCTGGAGCCTTGATAGTTTATTCGGAGGGACGCTGACAACCCAAACTGATTTTCCCTGCATACTGACAATTTTATTCAGAATCTCGTAAACCTTCATCTGACGCACGCTGATGGTGACTTGCTTTCCACCTGCTCCAGCGACGCTATGAAAGATGGGTCCTCTGAAACCCGTGGCAGTCGCAAGAGCATCGAACACCATCTCGCTGGCCATGGAAGCATCCATGCGAGATACCTCGAGGCAAGGAATTGTAACATTCAAGAGATTGGAGTTGTCGGTTCGAGCTTTTGGGGAGTATATATCCACGAGGCCATTGGAAAAAGACACTCTATATTCTGGCAGTCGCTGCACCAAAGCTTCTATGGCTTGTCGTGCGGTGACATCACGGAGGACCATACCTGACGGTTCAGTGACAGCACGCGGGTCAACGTATTCAAGGGCTAAGGGAAGTTGAAACCGGTAAACGATGCCGAGCAGATTCTGGACGAATGAGCCTCGCCTCGCGTCGAAGATCGAAATCGGCTTGTGCAGACGCTTTTCGAATGAAGTGGGAATCTCACTCTCTGCGCTTTTTGCAGTCGGCGCTAAAAGGAAACAGTTAATTGTGAAGAGCAATCCGATTCCCAGCATCCGGTATTTTGAACTTGTCAATGGGCAAAGCATGTCAAGTGTTCACCTTTTTTCGTTCATTTGGATCCAGAGAGTATGACCCTCACCGTCTACGGAGACGGGTAGATAGTCGGGCAAGCGCCGTTTCCGTTGCTTGCAGTAAACTGGATCACGTTGTGCGACCCTGTCAAACCGTTCTGAAGACCCGTCGTTACGAGCACTGGGTACGAATCCACGGTGAAATGCTGATTATAAGTTTGATAGCAGTTGTAGCCATTTGGGAAGCAAATCCAAAGGTAATCAGGCGTAGTCATGATGCCATTTGCATCGGTGCTCCACGTACCGCTATCCCGTGCCGATCCGAGGTTGCACGTGTCGGTGGCGAGCGAAATCTGTTCAGCAATGGACAGACCGGCGATGTTTATAGGGTTTCCGTTAACGTCGAGAACTCTGTAAAAGCGCTGATCCACATTTGAATTTCCGTAACCACTAGGGCATGTGAAGGATGAACAACTATCCCCGACAACCAAAAGAAACTGTGGTTTTTGCACTTCAACGTCGCCACCGCTGCTGGGGTTGCTATATTTTATCTGCCCACAAGTACAGGAGTACTGGCCGCTAAGCGGCGGATAGTATGCGCCACAATCGGAATAGGCCGCACTAATGATCGTACTCCCCGC
>CADDZJ010000072.1 GCA_902812415.1 Acidobacteriota bacterium | reverse complement strand
GCTAGATGCAGCGCACTCTTAAGGTTGCCTATCGGAGGACGTGGCATTTCTGTCGCCGCATCCGCGAGGCAATCGAAGAAGCTAAGGTAAAGCCCCGACTTACTGGCGTTGTAGAAATAGCCGAGACTCATGTTGGCAGACGCTATGATCGTCGTCGTACGCGAGGACCATGGGAGAAGCAAGCGGTCATCGGATTATTGCAAAGAGGCGGGAACTTTGAGGCCGCGACAGCTTGATGCTCTTATGGCAGTGAGGATTGAACCGTAACGGTCGGATTTTTCGATGAGCTTATGCATGCGGCTGCATGGGGAAGGGATTTTTTAGCTTAAACCGAGGCGCGAGCTTCACTCTCACCACTTCCGAGATCAGGTGGAGGATCGGACTTCGATTCTGGAAGATGAGCCACACCCACTGGCGCCACCGCATCTGCGGGAAATAAATCCCGTGAAATATCAACCGGCCACATAAATGCGTGACGCGGTCCGAAAGCGGCTTTCTCTGAAGCCACTTCATAGCGGCCTGAATGGCGTGCGGTGAATAGCACGCCTGCCACGCTTGCTTCACCTCGGCTTCTGCCTGTTCGGAAGAGATCCCCTTGGGTATGTGGGCCATCACAAATGGCTTGAAATCCAGCCAGTGTTTGGGGCGGGTCAACCGACCGGCAGCGGCCAGTTTGTTATAGAGCGGAGTGGACGGATACGGGGTGAGCAGACCGAAAACAGGCAGACCCGGCGGCCAGGAGCGAATCTGACCGAGCGTGCGCTCTGCGACGCCCGGGCGATCGCCGTCCATTCCGAAAATAAAGGAAGTCATGGCATAAAGATCGTGGCGGGCAAGGCGCTCCAGAACAGCGGCATATTCAGCGGGCTTATTAAAGTTTTTGGAGACGCTCTTGAGATTTTCCGGATCAATGGATTCCAGGCCCATGAAGATCCATTTGCCCCCGCTCTCAGCAATCAGCGAGACCAACTCTTCATCCCTGAGCAGATTCATACTGATCTGCGCCACTCAGGGTACTTGCGCGCCGCGCGCGATGATCTCCCGCAAAAGTGATTTGGTCCGCCGGGGATTGATAGCAAAATTATCGTCAATAAAGAAGACGAGGATTTTGGCTTTTTGACGCTCTTCCATCGCTTTCAGCATCAAAAGCTCATTGACAACGCTTTCATTCGAACGGAACCGGATGGAATCACCGAAGAAGCCGGTGACCGTACAGAATTCACACCCATAAGGGCAGCCGCGACCAGACTCTATGGGAACCAGATAAATGCTCTGCCAGGGCGCGCCCAGGAGGGTGAGAATACGGCGCGCGAGCCTGGGGAAATGACCGATCAAGTCGAATTGATCGAGGTCCATTTGATCCCACTTGATTTCGGGATAATCCGCCAAGGCAGGTTTCACTTCCTTTCCCGCCTCATCGACCGGGGCATAGATTTCTTTCAGCGCGCCGCGCTCAGCATCGGCAACAATGCGCGGCCAGGTTTGGTCCGCTTCTCCGAGAGCCACTGCGTCAGCGTGGCGAGGTTCAGCGTCGCGACCCAGCGCTTCATCGGGAACCTCGGTAACGTGCGGCCCTCCCATCACTACGGGAATGCCCGCCGCCCGTACGGCGTCGGCCATACGGTAGGCTTTTGCTGCCATCCGTGTCATGGCGCCGATCCCCACCAGATCGATCTGGTGGTCGCGGACATAGCGCACCAGGGCTCGCTCGCTCATGCGCTGTGCATTTCCATCCACGAGGAGCACACGATGTTCCGGCGGGGTGAGCGATTTCAGGAGGAACATCCACAAGTGGGGCATGAAGTTGTGAGTGACCTCATTATCAGGGTTGTAGAGTAGAATATTCATTTTCCTCCTGACTCCTTCAAGGACCGCTGCTCATCCACACTCCCACTGAACAGTGCCAGACCCCTGATGCTGCCTGAGCGTGTGGAGATTTTCCTTCATCCACCGCGTCGCGTTTCACCATCGAAACGCCTGAGATAAAATCCAGCCCTGGTGCGAAAGAGCTGCTTTCAATCGGGTCAACACATTTTCTCAGAGCGACCATGGGCGAGCGCCGGCATGACCCAACGCGGAAAGACTATCACATAAAGGCTGAGAAGTCTGTTCAAAACTGGTGAACAGGTCAGAGGGCAAGCAGGAGCCAGCACAAATTACTGAGGTTTACAAATTATAGTGACAGCATTTTCTGTAGCGCCGGTGTCCTCACCGGCGTTTTTCGGCGCTGAGGACAGCGCCGCTACAGTCCGCGTTGTCACTATAATTTGTAAACCTTCGTAATGAACAAAGCCGAATCAGCTAGGCGCACAAAGCCTGATAATCTGGAATTGATATGCAAATCGGCGAGATGGCGCGCAAGGGCGGCGTCACGGTCCAGACAGTGCGCTTTTACGAGCGTCATGGCCTCCTGCCCAACCCTCCGCGAAAAGAATCTGGCTACCGAGTCTATGGGCCGGAGGATTTGAGGCGGCTGCTTTTCATCCGGCATGCCAAGGCGCTCGGCTTCTCTCTTGACGAAATTCGAGGCATCCTCCGAATGCGAGAGCGTAAACAATGCCCCTGCGGGAGTGTGCTCAGCCTTGCCGATCGGCACTTGCAGGATGTGGAGCAACAGATTCGGCAATTATCCAGGTTCAGAGATGAGCTTCGCCGCGCAGTCAACAAATGGAAACAATCAGAACGCCGCCAGCTTTTAGCCGATGCCTTCTGCACCCTGATTGAAAACACTATGAGGAACAATTTGAAAACAAATATAATGAAGAATTTTGCAGGGGAATGAGGGGTTTGTTGTCGCTGTAGCTTTGGCTCTTCTCTCAAAATTCTGCGTAGCGCTTCCATGCATCATGACTTACCGGGCGAGCGTAAGCATCTTAGCCGTTCCGTCGGAACCCTTGTGGCCTTAACCGCGCTTTTTGCTCTATTTTGCAGGTAGTCATCCTCACCAACTATTGTGACGATCGCATCCCGGCGCAGATCACGCTCTGGGTCAGAAATCTCACGATTTAATTCTCTTCTGATTTAGAAAAATCCCTCTTGACTCTATACACGGGTATAAGCCTTACGCTGGGTTTGAAAGGAGGAAAAGCAATGGCTCTAAAACAAGATGAAGTTTATCGCTGTCCTGATCCGGACTGCGGATGTGAAGTGACTGTCACCAAAGGCGTCGCCCCAGGCAAAGGCGGCAATCAGAATCCTTGCTGCAGTTGCGGTAAGAAGATGGTGAAGATGGTGAAAAAGTAACAGATTGGGCGGGGTCAGTAACTCCCTCCAACTCTCCATGCTGGAACTTTCGATGCGTATGGGCAAAATGCTCTTCGTGCCGCTCCTACTGCTGAGCGTGGTAAGCGTTGTGGTCGGCTCCGGCCATGGACCGGTATTCGGACTGGCAACACCAGTCAACGTGAAAGGCGGCTGGAGCCTGGATCTTGGCATGATGGGCCGGGTGGGAGCGGAGGATAGCGGCGCGGTGGAACGAGCGATGTTGAGCTATGGCATTACCCAGGACATCCAGATTTCCGTTTCTGCACCGGCGGTTTTCACTTCCGCACCGCTTGTGCCGGCCCGTGTTACAGCCATGATGCCGGCCATTGGAGATTTTGAAGTGCTGGGAGCCTGGCGGTTTCAGCGCCGGGATGCCGGAGTTGGCTCGCGCATTGAGACGACGGCGTACGGGGGCCTCATTCTTCCTGGCTCGCAGAAGCCTCCGGGGCTGATCGGGCAATTACACTGGGCTCCGGGAGCTTTGGGAATGATGGTTACTGGCTACGCATCGCGCAAGAACTATTTCTGGGCAGGAGTCGGAGGCATGCATTTTGACGAATCGCATGGCGACCAAAGGCCTGGGATGCTGATGTACAGCCTGGTTTACGGATATCGCCCCAAGTCGCTGCGGCTGGAGTATCCGCATTGGGATGGCAGGTTCTTCATCGAGATGAACGGTGAGTACTCAAACCGAGTGTTGCATAACGGGCTCGCGGTTCCCGGAACGAACGGAGGGCAGGTCTTCATGGGTCCTACCACGCTTTGGCTTTACAAGAACTATGGCATTGAGGCTGGAATTCAGTTTCCAGTCTATCAGAATACAAGGCCGCTTTTCGAACGCGAGCGGTACCGCTTCGCCGTTGATTTCAGTTATTTCTTTTGAAAAGGAGTGCAACAACCATGAAACGATTGGCTCTATGGATTTCTCTGATGAGCATTCTGGCGGTGGCGCCGCTGCGGGCCGAGTTCCGCCAAATTGACATCACGACATTCGGCATGGATTGAGCGATCTGCGCGCACGCCGTGAGCGTGTCCATTCAGAAAATTCCCGGGGTGGAATCGGTAAGCGTCAGCCTCAATCGAGGGCTAGTGAGGGTAAAACTAAAACCCGGCAACACAGTAAAGATTGAGCAAATACGGAAAGCCATCCTTGACGACGCCTTCACGCCGAAGGATGCCCAAGTAGTGGTGATCGGCCAACTGGCTTCTCAAGGCGGCAAGCTTCAGTTCAAGGTTGCCGGGACAAACGAGATCTTCCCTGTGCTGTCCACGCCCCACAAATTGTGGCGAAACGAAATGGGACATAGGTTGACGCTTAACGGCCTGATTTCCGCTCCCACCGGCAGTAATAAATCCGGAACGCTCCAAGTCATCGGCGTTTCCGGATCATCGGCAGCGAAAAATTAAAATCTTCAGGAAGGAAGATAGCGATGGTCTTCTCCACAGATGAACGTAAGACAACCCAGGAAGGTCGTTCGGCTGGCCAGCTCACTTTGAAGCTCTTTGCGGTCGTCGCAGCATATGCTCAAACCACCTGGGCCTTATCATAGCGACACCCACCAAGCCCAGGATAAGGCCCGTGCCGAAGGTGAGCATATTAGCGCGGGCAGCTACGAAACCCAGTCCCACGATCACCAGCACCAAGCCCATTATGGAAATCACCACTCCTGCCACCGAGGCGGGGTTCTCATCGGTTTCAGAAGCGAGCGCAGGGCGGCTGAGTTGCACGAAAAACCGCGCGGAGCGCTCTCGAGTTTCACCTTTTACCGGGAAAGCAAAAGCCCCCAGAAACAAGGCGATCAGCGTAGCCGCTGTCGGGATGACGATGCTCGCTGCCTGATAAGACGCCAGGTTTGCCGGCTTGACGATCAATTTGTAAGCAATCATCACTAGTCCAGCCGCGATGCCGGTGATAAACGCGGCGATAGCCCCGCCCGCAGAGAGGCGCGGCGTCAGCAGCCCCCCCAGCACCGGCAGAACCGTGGGCGGCAGGAAAAATCCGAATGCCGCTACCATGGCATTGAATATTGTCCAATGAAAGTGAGTAATAGTCAGCGCAATCGTCAGCGCAATCAGGGCGACAAGGGCTGTCAGAATTCTTCCCATGATTACCAATTCCCGCTGCGTAGCCCTGGGATGCACAAGCCGCTGGTGAACATCAACCGTCAGCACGGCGGCGGAAACGTTATAGCCCGAGGAAAGCACGGACATTGTCGCCGCAAACAATGCCGCTACAACCAGGCCCAGCATGCCTGGTGGCATCAAGCTTGCACTGACGTGAGCGTAAATCCGCTGCGGGTCGAAACCGCAAGGGGAAACAAAAGCGTGGGCGAACATGCCGGTAAAAATCCAGAGCGGAGGCATGATCAGAAACAAAAAGCTTGCTAACCAGCCCACCCCGCGGCATTCACGGTCGCTGCGCGCGGAATAAAACTTCTGAATCAGTGACCAATTTCCTGCCAGCGACATCACGCTCAGCACCAGAAAAGCGCCAACGTAACTCCAGGTGTAAGGCCTATGTACAGGATGAAGAAATCCTTCGGGCGCTATAGCCACAAAATGATGCCAACCTCCGGCGGCGTGCAGCGACAGAGGGACCATCAAAAGGATTCCCGCCATCACCAGGACAAACTGGACGAAATCCGTGACAGCCACCGCCCAGAGACCGCCCATCATGGTATAAACAAGAGCGATCAGGCCCACCGCCAGCATGGCGCCGTCCGCTGAAATCTTCATTCCTGAGGACACGAAAATTCCAATGGCGACGATTTTCAGGCCGTCATCAATGACCTTCAGCGGAATGCCTGACCAGACAAAAATCTGGCGGACGGCAGGGGAGAAGCGAGCCTCAAGGAATTCAACCGGCGTAATAATCCCGGCTCGTCTCCAACGCCGCGCCAGTAACCACGTGGTGATCAACGTGGCGGGCACGGTCGTCCAGTAGATCGTCAGGGCCACCAATCCGTACTGATAACCGAGGGCGGCATAAACCACAATGGAGAGCGCGCTGACGTACGCCATCACAAACGAGACGCCCCCCAGCCACCAGGAGAGCTGCTTGCCTCCGGCAAAGTACCTGTCGAGCGACTTCATGCGCCGCGAGTAGACCAAGCCCACCACCACCATGGTCACGAAATAGGCGGCGAGGACGGCCGTATCAGCAGCTCGCATGGAGCTCTCCGAATTCTTTCGGCAATGGAGCGACCGCTTCCACGGCGCCGGTTTCAAGCGAACGGTGGATGGCTTCCAGCGCTGCCGTGACCTGGCGGCCGTCGATTGCGGTTACATGAGGCTGTGTATTTTCACGAATGGCGAAGAGGAAGTCCTCCAGGCAGGAGGGAAACGCGCCGCGCAGGCGTCCGTAAATTTCGGCAGTCAGGAATCCTTTGGGATAAGAGAACTTTTCGTTGGTGCTCACTTCGAGGGATTCGCACTTTCGGTCCATGTGCAGGTGACCCGCCGTGCCGATCACTTCCATAAAGGAATCCACGATCGAAGGGAAAGTGTTCGGATAAACCCAGGCCGATTCAAAAGTGACGAACGCGCCCGAGGCGAATTTCACCTGCGCCTGGATCACATCGTAGGTGGGAATGCCGCGAGCCACAAGCACCTCTTTCCGTCCCAGGGCGCGCGCCTCAACAGGCTCAGACTCCACCCACCAGCGCATCAGGTCGATATCGTGCGAGGAAAGGAACCAGGCCGAGGTGGTTTCACCTGCCCATGAAATATAATCCGTCGCCACATAGAGCGTATCGTTCTTGCGCGCATAACCAGCCAGCGGCACGCCAATCTGCCCGGACTGAATGGTCTGCTTCGCCTGTTGGTAGGCTGAAAGCCAGCGATGATTGAAGGAAACCTGGATGAACTTTCCGACCCGTTGCGAAAGGCGAATCAACGCATCAGCTTCGCTGACGCTCATCATGAAGGGTTTTTCCACGAGGACGTGCTTGCCGGATTCAAGCGCGGCGCGCGTCGGAGCAAAATGATGGCGATCGGGGGTCGCCACGACCACGGCATCGAGGTCTTTGCGTTCCAGCATCTTTCGATAATCCACATAACCGTCACGCACGCCGTAGCGCGAGCGAATCTCATCCACTTGTTCCTGCCGCAGTGAGCAAACCGCCACGACTTCAGCCAGCGGATGCGCGGAGTAAATCTTTGTGTAGAGATTCCCCATGATCCCAAGGCCGATGATGCCTATCCGAACGCGATCCATAATGCCTCCTGACCCTGACTGGTCACGAACCCGGGCCTTCTTCCAGCAGCCTCCTGAAATTGTTTCGCAAAATTAATTCCTTAGCCTGATCGGGAATGTGCGCTGTGAGCACTCGTCCCAGAGAAACCGCAGCTTCCAGATAGGGCATGTCGGAGCCAAAAAGGATTCGCTCCGCGCCCAGGCGTGAAACCGCAACCTCAATGACCGTGCGGTGGCTCTGAGATCCCGCGATGTCCAGAAAAGTGTTGGGAGCGACTTCCGCCACTCGCATCGACTGCTGATACCCGCGCCAAGTCACTCCTGCATGGCCGATGAGGATTCTGGCGTGCATAAACTCCTGGGCGATCGGAGCCAGCCGGAGCGGCCCACAATTCGGATCTGAATCCCACGTATGCACCAGAACGATAGCGCGAGTCTGATTGGCATAATCCCAAACCGGCCGGTAATGGGGGCCATTCACGGGATATTTGTGCAAGTCGGGATGAAGCTTGATGAGAGGCGGGGTGTGAAAGCCGACCCAGCGCTCCAGTTCCTGAAGGGCCTCGCCAGGCGGATTGGGATTTACCGTGATATATCCGCGAAAGCGTTGTGGATATCGCTTGAGCGCTTCCGCCACCTCAGCATTTCCGCGTGGGCAGTCGTTATAGCATGCCAAAGTTGACGTGATGGCCAGCACTTCGATATTCAGCAGGTCCATCACGCAGATCATTTCTGCTGGTGTGTGCTTATACGCAGGAAAATCCGGGTGAACGCCTACATGGCCGTGACAGTCATAGATTGGAACAGGTGATTTCATCAGAAGCTCTCGGCAGCCAGCGATTGGCGATTTGGAACCGCAAACCTCCGAAGTTTGCGCTCATCATTTGTCATCGCAATTTACTGCTTGCCTCCAGTCTCTGCTCGAATGAGACGGCGCAAATTTCCGCCGGCGATAAGGAGTCGGGCTTCAGCCGGGATGCGCGCCGTTGCGAGCGCGGCCAGTGCAGCTCCCGGCGTATAGAGCGGCAGCCGGCTGCCAAAAACCAGCCGGTCAGTCCCAAAACGCTCGACAAAAGATTCAAGCTGCCGGTGGGCCACGTAGGTTGAGCTGTCGAAGTAGAGGTTCGGATGACGTCGAAGCAATGGAAAAAGATATCGGTCGGCGCGGTAGCCAGACTCCAACAAGAGCACCGGCAGTCGCGGGAAGTTTTCAAGCATTGAGGCAAGCGAATTCCACTCAATATCTTCTCGGGCGATGAGCGTGAGAATCGCATTGGCCTGGAGATATTCGAGGAGTTCTCCTGCGCACCACGGCACGCTGGAGAAATTGTGTTTGAGAATGCCGAAAAATAGTCGAACCGCCGCCGGCTGGCGCGCTGCCAACCGCTGGATAGAATCTGAATCCGGCAAGGCAGCCCAGGCCGGCGTCAAGCGCGCGGCAAATTCGCCCGTATCGCGCGCCAGCGCCTTGTTACCTTCTTCAGCGTCGTATTCTTCGGCTGCAAAGTGCGAAACCAGCGCCTGCTGGATTCCAAAACGATCCAGTTCATTCATTAAGTCTGGCGCTTCTAACGCCAACTCGCCGTGAACGCCCGAATGTCCCACGCGCGCGTTGGCGTCAAACACGTTCCAGGCAAGCGCTTCCCCAAGCGCCGGATCAATACCTGACTTCGACAAGGTGTTCTCCTTCAGGCACGTGAGGAATTGAGATGAATACACCAGAGAGCAGAAAGGGAATTTTCTGACGATCCATCGTGACGGAAGCTGGGCTCCGCGCTGTTGATAATTTCAGACTTATCTCACGTCGGCACTCGAAATGTGCGGTGACCCCGCTTGAGCTCTGTTGCAACGCCACATCCAATTCGGCAGTAGCAGGCGTCGCCGAAAAGACCAGTTGATGCGCCACGCGGAGATACCCTGCTTCAGCAGCGAGCAGATTGAGAACGTTGGCGCGCCTGGCGACGGCGATGAGGCTCCCATCGGAATTTATTTCGCCAAACGGGGTATCAGCGCTGATCAGCGATCTGAGAGTCGTCCGCAGAAGAACGATCACATCGCCGTCGCGAGTCTTAAAGCCATTGCCTGAAGCGATTTCAAACGCGGCAAAGGGTGAAGCGGTTTCCGAAGACTTATGAAACCGCATTGCCACTGAAAAATTTGCAGAAGTCGCCGGGCGCGAATCCAGCCGCAAAGTTTTCCGAGGCAACACTTGATCGCGATCGAGGTTCTTATAGGCATTCTCGGGAATTGGCGTGCGCTGAAGCGCCCATTGGCGATTTGCGCCGCCAGCGGTAAGAGAGGCTGATGCGGACTGAGCCTGGATCGTGGCGCTGGCATGGTCAATATGGACGTGCGCGTCAGGAGGGACATGAAGGAAAAATGTGCATCGATGGGGAGAAGGGAACCCCAGGTGATCCTGCACCACGAAAATATCCGGCTTGATAAAGAGATATTCGCGCCGGTATTGGTTCAGTTCGATCCCGTCACGATAGGCGGGGGTGAGATCAGCGGCAAGATAATCCATTCCGGTTGAAAAAACGCGCCTGCTAAATCTCGCACGCTCCCCAAGAGCGCTCCAGTAACGGCCATCATAGTCTTCTTGACTGAAAGGATCGCCGTCGATAACCACTGTATTGTGCCCCGGCGCTTGAGTGAAGTAGTCGGCGTATCGCGGGTCTTTGTAGTAATCTGCGTATCCGGCTTCAGCGATCAGCTTCTCTCCGAATGCTGCCGCCTGAAAACTTCCCTGGTCATGATGTTCGTGATTAAACCAGGGGCCCACACGAATGGCGATGACCGTAGAGTCAGGATCCCAGCCGCTGCGCAGCGCGGCGCTTCCCCGCAAAGAAAAGATGCGCGCAAGCGGCGGGCTTGGAGCCGGAGTCTCGGGCCGCGTGCAGCAGGCAAGATCCAGCAGGCCGGGCGCTTCCTCCAGGGCACGGCCCGTATGGCTGAGGCGGATGACGCCCATCAGCGTACTGCTCCGGGCGCTTTCGTAAAAATCTTCGAGCGCAGGATCGCCTGCATTCTCAGCCGGCCAAGCGTAGCCGGAGAGCGCTGAGAGATCCGTCCCGAAATCTCCGGTGTCCAGAAACTTCCCCGGCGCAAATTCAGCATAGCGCAACCACCAGAAGGCGCGCAGCATTCTTTCCAGGCCTTTCGGATGGATATGAAGGGCCTGAAGCGCCGCAGCTCCCCACGACATTCCCTCCATGGCGAAGTTCTCATACCCTGCAGGTTCGGCCTCGCTCCCATCTCCCGGGAAAAGCCCTCGCAGCAGATTCTCGTAGACCACCATGAGTTCTGCCAGCGCGGAACCGAAGCGACCGTTCCAGTCTGGAATATCACCGGAAAGCGCGACACAAGCGGCAATAGCTCCTCCCACGGAGTTAGCCATGTGATTGCTCGATGCGGTGGGCAGACGGTCATTGAAAAAATAATCTTCAAGCGTGGGGCGGATGCTGTTCCTCCAGAAGGCGTCCGCAATGCGAGTCTTCTCTTCCGGGCGGAGTTGATCCGCAATCAGGTCATAACCTAACGCAATTCTTTGCGTGAACACGCCAACTTCGTAGTAAGTATGCAGCCCGTGCGCAACGAACCAAGGCGGCGTCCAGGTGGGCCACTGCGAAACAGCATCCAGGGCTTTGCGCGCGGCCTCCAATGCTTGCCTGTTGCCGCTCAGTTGAAAGTCGAGAGCATTGAAAGCAATGGCGTCGCTATACGACTCCATCAATTGAAAGTACTGAACGAGGCCGGGAAATACGGAAACCGGGGAGAGCAAAGCGATGTTCTCACCGGCCTGGGGATTGTACGCCAAGCTGGCGCTAAGCTGTGCGGCCCGCTGACGCACAATTTTAAGCAGCGCGTTGGAGTTCACCTGCGAACGCAACCGCGCAAGGCGACCGGGTGTAAGTAGAATGCGGGGATGCGGAAGGATTCCGGTCAGCACCAGGAAGCGAAAATCACGTTCTGCTCCGCCACTGCGGACATGAGCGGACCAAAGTCCCGGCTGCGGTGAAGCATGTAAGGATAGACCTGCGTGGCTAAGGCTGAATTTGCCCAGCTCCCCGCGGCGGATCGCCTGGCTTGCCGACGCTCGGCCGCTGCCGTCATAAACCGAGACATCCCCGCCTTCGTTCCCAACCAACTCGACAGTCATTTGCCGCGAAAAAACTCCTTGGGCGACGGCGACGCCACTGACACGCGAAATCTGAAGCGAAGGAGCTTTCAACGTTAGAGTCTTTGGCCGTTCGGCTTCCACCTCGAAGCTTCGCAGGGTGAGCCGGTTGTGCGAACCAAGAATCGGAGAGGCAACGTCCGCTTCGACAACGATAGCTTCTATCTTCGCTCCTGTTTCGGGAATACCCAATTGTTTGCCTGTGAGTGTGACGTCATGAACGCCTTGACGCGTGGGAATCGAAGTCATGTATCTGCGCCCGTCGGCTGAGGCGAGCGTCGCTTGCGATTGCATCATGGGCCCGCCCATCTCGAATGTCACCGTGAGTCTAATCGTAGAGTAAGGCGTTGCGCGAAACTTGAGCGGACGCAGCAATCCCACGCGCAAAATCCTTTGACCACGAGCGGTAACATCCCGCACCAGCGCAACCGATCCGTCAGAGGCCGTTGTATAAAGGGAAGGGTCGTAGCCTTCGTCCTGCGCAAGCGGATAACTGATCCAACCGGGGATTCCATTTCTAAAGTTCTCCTGAAAACTCCACGGAGCCCTAGCTGTCGGCGCGGTGGCTGACGCGTTCGTTCCTGCCAGGCTCGCGGGACTGCACAGAGCAGAGAGCAGGAGGAGCTGAAGAGTGTGTGTGAAAATCTTCATGCTCAATGAACTGCTGAAAAACTCCCAAACCAGTCATCCCTTCGCGTTGCTCAGGGCAGGCTCTCAGAAGCCGAGGGTGACGAAGAATCATGACGAGCAATCAGCGTTCAGCTTTTTCGTCCCGGAGTTTTACTGCCGAGAACTGAAGGCTGTTTGCTGAAAACTAAGGCAATACAGGGATTCTTCGCCGCCCCGAAAATGTCTACAGCGCCGGCATCTTGCCGGCCTTGCTTAGGAGGAGGCCGCCGAGACGGCGGCGCTACATTTTCAGGCAATGCGGCAAGCTATAGGCTCATGGCGTCTCCGCTCAGCATGACAGGCGAAGGGCTCAGCATAACGTGCTCAAAAAACTTTTCAGCGACTTCCTAAAGCGTCAGATTGCTGGATAGTTTCTTCCCGCTGCTCAAGGCGTACCAGAGCGGAAGCGTGGCGCTGTATCTTCTCGCAGGCGGCCAGAATATCCTCCACATCTTTCTGCGCGCCGAGGAAAAGGCTGTGTTCCAGCCAGATGCCATCGCGGCAGACTTTTTCACTTTCCGGGAGAAACAATGATGTGTAGTCCTGCGGCGCCTTCCATGCGCCGCACCGGCACGGAGGGCGGCTGAAAACCGGATTACGGTACAGCGGATAGGGATATGTTCGTTGCGCCGGAATGCCTTCAGCCTGCAATGCGCGAAGAAACAGGTCGCGCGAAATTCCGTCAAACTGCGATGGATCGTAACGCAAAGTGACGAGGTAGTACGGCTGACGATCCGCGCGTGGATCATCCTCTGGCATGGTCAATCCCGGGATAGCGCGCAAGTGTCGCCGGAAATAATGAACGTTCTCTTTGCGAATCCGCGACTGCTCCGGCAGCTTGCGCAGTTGCGCGCAAAGGATCGCCGCCTGAAACCCCGTCAGCCGATAATTGCTGCCCAGCGTGAAGTGCTCGTACCAGCCGGCGCCCTTGCGCCGCCCCTGGTTGCAATAGCTCCACAACCGGGCGGCAAGGTCTGAATCGTTGGTCACGATGATGCCGCCTTCCCCCGACGTCGCCAGCTTGAAGGCCTGAAAACTGAAGGTCCCTGCGCTTCCAAAATTGCCCACCGGCACGCCGCGCCACCTCGCCCCGTGGGCGTGGGCAGCATCTTCAATGAGCGCCAGCTTGTGGCGTTCGGCAATCCTTCGGAGCGCATCCACGTCAGCCGGCAGCCCTCCGAAATGAACCGCGATGATGGCTTTGGTGCGCGGCGTGATGGCCGTCTCAACGGCTGCAGGCGAAAGATTCAACGTCGCCGCATCAATATCCGCAAACATTGGAGCCGCATGGCAGAGCAGCACTGAGGTGGCCGTCGCGATGAAGGTAAAGGGCGGGACAATGACCTCATCCCCGCATCCGATCCCCAGCGCGCGTAGCGTGGCTTCAAGCGCCACTGTTCCGTTCGCGCAGGAAATGGCATGGCGAACCTGATGCAACTCCGCAAACGCAGACTCAAGTTCCTCAACCTTCCCGTTGTAGCCTCCCCAGGAACCGCTCTCAAGCACCTCCCGCAGCGAACGTTCTTCCTCTTCACCGTAAACCGGCCAGGGTGGGAAAGGAACTTTGCGAACTGGGGCGCCGCCAAGAATTGCTAATTCCATCGTGGATCAAAACTCTTGCTCAAGATTTCCCTCCTTCAACAGCCCCTCGCCCTGCTTGGGGAGCAGAGAAGATTTGGTTTACAAACAAAACCTCACGCCAAGGCACGAAGCGCAAAGACTCACAGCGCAAGCCATGAAAGAGTTGTTCTGGCAATTCTCGCGCCTGGGCGACTTTGCGAGAGGCTTTGCATTTTTTCACCCTGACCTGCGCGGCAAATCATTCTCGTGATCTGGACGCCATTCTGGAAGCCCCTGCCACATACCCGCGCAAAGTTGAAATCTGCGCGCAGGCTTCTTTCAGCGCTGCGGCCACTTCGCGGTCTTTCTCCGGTTGCAAGCGAACCGCCGGCGCGGAAATACTGAGGGCGGCAACCACGCTTCCTTCTCCGTCCAGAATGGGCGCTGCCAGACAGCGAATGCCGCGCGAGTCCTCCTCGTTATCCACCGCATATCCTTGCGCTCGGACGCGGCTGAGTTCCTGAAGGAAGGCGGAACGCACTCGAATGGTCCGCGGCGTAAAAGCCTCCATGGGGCGCCGCTTGAGGATGGATTCCACTTGCGCCCGCGGCAGGCAGGAAACCAGACATTTGCCAAGCGCCGTCGAATGCACCGGACTGCGCATTCCCGCGTGCGCGGCCAGGCGAAAAACCTGCGGGCTTTCCATCACGCGAATGTACAGGACCTCGTCGCCCTCCAGCACGCCCAGATTGACCGTCTCCTGGAAGCGATGCAGCAGCCCTGCCATGAACGGCCCCGCCTGCGCTGCCAAGTCCGATTCAGGCCTCAGCGGACCTGCCAGTCGGGCGAGCCGGCTCGAGATGGCGTATCGTCCGTCCACGCTCTTCTCCACGTAACCCAAACGCTCCAGCGTGAAAAGAATGCGGAACACGGAACTCTTCACCATCCGCGTGCGCGCCGCAAGGTCGGCCAAACGCAAGTTGCGCTGCCCGCGAAACGCTTCAAGCACCAGCATGGTTCGTTGGATCACGGCAATGTAGTTGTTGGCCGCCATCTTCCTCTCGCTCTTTCAGAGCGCTTAGTCTAACAGTCTCTGGCCGCGATGTACAGAACAATTTAGTGCGTGTTCTATTGAATAGAACACGCACTATTCTCTTGTAACTCGAATAGGTCGCCTAATTTTAGGCTTGACAAACAGAGGACATTTATCAAAGAATGCGTTGTCCTGAAACATTGTTCTACTTGATAGAACAATCATATTTGCAGGCTTCAGGCAAGGAGGGACCTATGAGACTCACATTCAAGCGCATCTTCTTTGTGATGGCTTGCTTCAGTTTCGTTCTACTCGCAAGCCTCCCGGCAAGGTCGCAGAGCCAATTCGGCGCGACGGGCACAGTACTGGGACACATTCAGGATTCTTCCGGAGGCGCAATTCCCGGAGCAAAAGTGACGCTGCGAAACACTCAGACCGGCATCAGCCGGACATTCACCACCGGCGGCGCCGGCGACTACGTCTTTGTGAATGAGATTCCGGGCACGTATGTTGTGACGGTCGAAAAGAACGGATTCATCACAGCCACCACGCATGGGTTAATCCTTCAGGTGGGTCAGACTTTGCGGCAGGATTTCACGCTGCAAGTCGGCTCTGAGACGCAGCGAGTAACCATCAAGGCCCAGGCGCCCATGCTCCAAACGGATAATGCCGCCATCGGATCGGTGGTTAACTCACGAACCATTGCCGCCCTGCCGTTGAACGGTCGGGACTACACGACGCTCATCGCGATCAATGCGGGTGTGACGCAACCTTCCGGAGGCATCCAGGCGACGATCTTTGACCCGCACGGCCTCAATCCCAGTTGGTTTATGTCCAGCATCGACGGCGCGCGCCCGGCTTCGATCAGTTATCTCGTTGATGGAATCACGGACAGCGATCAGTTCTTTGCCAAGTCCATCAGCCTGATTTCGGCGGACTCGATTCAGGAATTCAAGCTCCAGAACGGACTCTATTCCGCGGCTTACGGCGCCGGATCGGCGCAGGTGAACGTGGCCCTCAAGTCGGGAACCAATCAGCTCCACGGCACGGCCTATGACTATTGGAGGAACTCAGCTCTTCAGCCCGATAGCGCCATCATTGCCGCCCTCAATGCCCGGAACGGAAGCCATACGCCAGTGGTAAGCCCGTTCAACCAAAACCAGTTCGGTTTCACGCTGGGCGGGCCGATGGTGTTCCCTAAAATTTACAACGGGCGCGACCGCACGTTCTGGTTTGTGGGCTATGAAGGCGGACGCCAGATTTCCGGGAGCGCCTCACCGGGATTTGCGCAGCTTCCCACAGCCAAAGAGCGCAGCGGCGATTTTTCCGACTGGCCCTATCCGATCTACAATCCCGCAACGACAGGCTCCGTACTGCCCACTGCGGGCAATCCCGCCGGGCGCGCTCCGTTTCCCAACAACACGATCCCTTCCAGCATGATCAGCCCGATTGCCCAGAAGTGGCTGAATTATTTCCCGACGCCCAACATTAGCTGCCAGTTGCCGTGCCCGAACTTCTCCAAGGTTGTGAAGAGCACCATCACCACGGATACGGTGAATGGCCGGGTGGATCATCAACTCACCAGCCGGGATCGCCTTACAGGAACGGTCATTGTTTCGCGCGATGTGCCATATAGCCCTTCGATTCTCCCAGCAAGCTCCAGCACATCTTTTTCTCGCACGCGCATGGTGGGCCTCGACTACATTCGCAATCTGACGCCCAATTCGATCAACGACTTTCGCGCCGGCTACAACCGGTTAAACTTCCACGAGGGATCGGTGACCGCTTTTGGCCCCAACCTCTCCCAACAACTCGGTTTTTCAAACACCACGCCTCTGCCCGCCTTTTATGGTCTTCCGGGGCTCAGCCTTGCTGGAGGGTATTCAGCCCCTGGCAACAATAACAATGGATACAGCCAGAAAGAAAATATCTTTGAATACGCAGACAATTACACCCTCATCCATGGCCGGCACACATTGACCTTGGGAGCTGACATCCGGCGCTACCAACTTCAGGACCTCGACGGGTTCACCGCCAATGGGCAGGCCAACTTCACTGGCGCTTATACCGCTTCAGATCCCAAGGCCGCCGGGCGTCCCGGGCCGACAAGCGGCAACGGCTTTGCTGATTTCCTCCTCGGATATCCCTTCTCGGTCATTCCGGCGTTGCCGTTGGCGAGCGACATCTACAACGTCCGGTCCACGGACTGGAATTTCTTCGCCCAGGATGATTTTCGCGTCACGCCTCGCCTCACGGTAAATTTAGGCTTGCGTTATGAAATCCCGGAGGCGCTGCATAGCATTACAAATGATGGCTCGGTGCTCAACCTGGCGACGCCGGGAGGGGGAGTGATCTGGGCCAGCAAGTCGTATGTGACGCCGCTCCAGAGCGCGCCGGGCGCAAGCGTGTATTACCAGTGCTGTGTCTCCAATGAGCTCGTCCCCACTCACTTCCGCGATTTTTCGCCTCGCATCGGTCTGGCCTGGCGGCCGCTGGCCGATAACGACCGGCTGGTTTTGCGGGCAGGCTATGGGCTGTTCTACGGCGTCTACATGCGCTTCTACGACGGGGCGAATTATGACAGCAACATCCTGTCTCTGGTTTTTCCGAACCCTAACTATCCAGAAGCTACGGGATTTGAAAAGAGCTCGCCCCTGGCTTTGAACACGTTGTGGCTCCCGCCGGTCACGCTTTTGCCCACCACGATTCCTCCGCCCTACGCGTTTGGAATCCAGACCGAATGGCCCAACAACAAAGATCCTTACGACCAGCAGTGGACCCTGGACGCGCAATATCAGTTTTCCCCCACGCTGATGTTGGACGCGGGCTACGTCGGCGGGCACGCGCTCAACTTGTCGTACCAATGGCACTTTAACGAAGGCTTTCTGCCCAAGGTTGCCGGCGACCCGTGCAACGTCATCCGGGACCGCTCATTGGCCTCCGCCGCGTGTCTGGCCGACCCCAATTTTCAGCCGATAGACACGCGCGTCCCCTTTGCGAACCTCTCCTCAGGGAGCTATGCGAACGCCAATATCCTCTGGTCCAACTACAATGCCTTGCAGGTTCGCCTTGAAAAGCGCTTTTCGCAGGGCTTCCAGTTTGACGCCAACTACACCTGGTCGAGGGCTTTTGACCTCGGGTCCGAAATTGCCCAATTTGGCGGGCAAATCGCGAACCTCCTCCAGAATGCGCATGACCTTGCCGCGGATTACGGCCCGGCGGCATTTGACCAGCCCCAGCGGTTTGTTCTGAGCTATCTTTATGAGGACCCGATCGGGAAAGGCAGGAAGTTTGACCTGAGATGGGCCAACTGGATTCTAGGCGGATGGCAAACCAGCGGCATTGTGACCTTCGCAAGCGGTCTTCCTTTCACCATCGGCTGTTGTCCGCGTTCAACCCCCATCAATCAGACGGGGAACATTTTTGGAAACAGGATTCGAGCCAATCTCGTCGGGAATCCCAAAGCCGGCATCCAGTCGGTCCTGCAATGGTTCAATCCATCGGCCTTCGCCGTGCCGGAGGCGGGGACGTTTGGCAACGTGTCGAGGGACTCGCTCCGAGGGAGCTCGGTTCACGAGGGAGATATTTCCTTCATGAAAGACTTCCAGATTACCGAACGGCATACCCTGCAATATCGGCTGGATATTTTCAACGTGTTTTCGAGCCGTTATGCGTTCCCGCACTTTCCCAATGCTGTGGTGCAAAGTAGCCCAGTGGGTTGCACGCCCGGACCGGCAGGCAATTGCGCGTTCGGATCGTTGGTTCCTCTGAACGGGCTAGGCGCGCTGAATCTTTGGAACCCGCGCATTTTGCAAATGTCGCTGCGGTATAGTTTCTGAACTGCTGCGATGCGTTATCGCATCTTACGTCCTCTGTTCGCGATTTTCGGGCACAGCGATTCCTGGGCTCAATAACTCGATCGCCGCCCAAGGAAAAACTGTCTCACTTGTCTCATCCGTCTCCTTTGTCTCAGTGCAAACTGCTATGCTGGCCGCTCGATGGCTGCACTTCCCGGTCTTCCACTACAGGGAGTTGGAGTTCGTTGTCGACAATGACATCAGCCTGTTATATGCGTCTGCAAGTCTTCTCTTATGGAGGCTGTCAAATCGAAATCGGATGGGTAAAAGCAACAAAAATTTCCCCCACGAACCCTAACTACTCTTTAGAATCAGCAGTCGATTTTCGGCAAGATCGCCAAGTACCCCGACCCCTGGATAGGACAAGCGCGATTTTGAAGCATATATTTTTTGGGAAACGAACCCTAAGAGAAACGTAAAGTATTTCACAATATGAAACTTGTAGTGGAGGAAAGGAGATGGAGAACGCATGCCTGAGACAACGCGAAGCGGCTTACGGCGGACAGCAGGAGGAAGCGATGAGAGATAACAAGATGCGGCGTCCGGTAGCTCTCAGCGTAGCACTGTTTGCCTTTGTGACCGCGTCATTCGCCCAGGCGACCGGCAGAGGTGAAAAATCGGAATGGCACGCCATGGGGTCCGCTCCGTGTGCCTGGGCGGTCCCAATTCGTGGTCCAAGCAATACCCTCGACGTCAGCGTCACGATTCAGTCCCTCCGCAATAACGGTTTTGATTGTTACGTTCACGTGATTGAAAATGCTCCGCCCAACACTTTTGAAGCCCTCGAGCCTTTGTTGCCTGCGGCGCAGGCTGCCGGGATTTCGGTATGGCCCGTCCTGATTCCTCCCAGTGAAGGAGGGAATTCCCTGCCTTATAAGACAGATTACATTCAGTGGGTAAAAGCTTTGACGCAACTCTCCTTGAAGTATTCCGCTCTCCGGGGCGTGAATATCGACGATTCTCTGATTGGCATAAGTTCCAAAACTTTCACCCGATCCTATCTGTGCAGGCTCTATCAGACCAAGCAGCGGATTAATCCGAAGTTTTTGCTGATCCCAACGATTTATGATCTCGACCGTGGCGTAGCAGACCGCTTGGCTGGCTGCGTGGATGGAGTATGGCTGTGGTGGGTCAATCTGGAGATAACGAACGGCATGCGCTCACTTTTGGAGGACAGTCAATTTGTCGTTGGGGGGCGGTTTCCGGTTTATGCCGGCGTCTATGCGCACCGGACTTCATGGCATCAGGAGGGCGACCCTGTGCCAAAGATTTTGCAGCGGGCTTTGGAAATCGCCTGTCGTTATTCCGATGGCGCCGTGATTTGGAATCTTCCGCTTGCGCCAAAATCCGGCATGAACCCGTTGCTGGATGTTGCCCGGAGTTTTGCAGCGGGCGGCTCGGCAGCCTTGGCAGGGAAATGCGGCGGGGCAAATGCGTCCGCTACAACGCTTTCACCACATGGAGCCCAACCATGACTCGACGTGAATCACTCTCTACGTTGAGCGGTCTCTTCGCTTGCGTCGCAACGGCGAGAGCGCAATCCGTTCTTTCCACGCGCGGCGACTATTTGGACTGGTCGTCGGAAGAGCAACGTTATTGGTTCCTGAGCGCGCGCGACGGGTTGGCTCGTTTTCGGCGCGTGGCCTATGCGCATCCGGATTTGTGCGAGTTGCGCGAGATTGCCCGAAGCAAAACGGGCCTCCCGGTTTACGCGCTCCGTCTTGGCGAAGGCGCAAGGCGAATAGCAATCCTGTCGGGAATGCACGGATGCGAGCCGAGCGGGCCGCGCGGAGTGCTCGCCTATCTTGACGCGCTTCTGAACCATACCACTCCGTTCGGCGTCTCTATCGACGCCGCCCAAACCTTACGGGCAGCGACGCTCTGCCTGATTCCGCTTTTGAATCCCGGCGGCGCTCAGCGCTTTTCTCTGCACTTTCCGGATTGCTGGCATGGCACGTGGATTCAGCCATGGACTGACGCTAACGAGACGAGATTCTTTGCGGAAGGGAACGAGCCTGAGCGCTTCTTCTATGGAACCTATGCCAAGAAGCCTCCCATGCGCTTCACGCCGCAGCAGATTGCCCAGTGGGAAGCTACCGGGCACGCGCTGGGCTCGAGCCTCACGGACGAAGGTCTCGACATGTGGTTCGATTGGGACGACACGCATGGAACAGAAACCAAGGCCACAAAAGCGCTGCTTGAGGCCTTCAGGCCGCATACCGTTCTCGACATTCACAACTTTATGTTCCCTACGGAAGTGTTTGCGCCGACGGTCTATGCCCAGGCAACGTTCGCCGAAGAGGAACGGTCGCTGGCCACGGCGATTCAGAAAGCCTGGCAGGCGCGAAGTCTGCTGTTCAATCCCCGACCGCCGCGTCCTTATCCAAAGCCGGCGGAAAAGTATTACGAGGACTACTGGTTTCACCACCAGCTTGGCGCGCGCGCCCTGATCGCGGAAGTCAATGGAGGGATGCTGGCCACCGGAGGCGCGGAGTATGAAGCGTTGCCGGGCCAGCGACCGCTGACGCGCCGCGAGTCGCTGAAAAGCGCTTTCCTTGCTGCTTCCGCGCTGATGAATCACCTCGTGACGTAAGCGGTCGCTACGGTCAATCGGTTTGTGATTGACTCCGGAGTTTTTGCGCGATCATAAGCCCACGTCAGAAAAACCGCTGACCGTGGCTACTCCTACGCCGTTACAACCAGTTGCTCTCCAGCATGGATTATGATTTGTTGAGGGAAGGCGACGGTTACTTCATTTCCAGAACGTTCGATCCGATGGGCCAAGGCGCGGGCGCCAAGCTTTGCGGATGAACCGTTGGCTGAAGCTCTCTCGGCGGCAAAGGTCACCGAACGGCAGGGCAATGTTCCGTGAGCAACAGAGAGTGCAAGGCGCGTTCGGCTGCTTTGGAATTGACGGCTGAATGATCCCCAGCCGGTTCCTGTGGACCAGAAGCAATTCATGCGTTCCTGGCGAACACGCGGTTTGACTTCAACGCTCCCCTCCGCGCCGTGATAGCGGAATCCGCTCAGGGCCAGAAGCGCCGCCCAACTGGCCATCGGCCGCGCGTAGTGATATCCGCATTCTGCCTCGTCCCACGCGTTACGCCGCTCGCCATCATAACGGCGGCGGATATTGGCGATCAGTTCGGTTCCTTCAGCAACCTTGCCCATGTAGAGCATCAGAATGGCGGCCGAGTATTCAAAGCCCGTCATCACTTCCTGGAAATAAGGGAATGGCGTTC
>CADDZJ010000071.1 GCA_902812415.1 Acidobacteriota bacterium | reverse complement strand
TGGGACAAGTCCCACCTGGCAGAGCAGGCTATCACGGTGAATTCGGGGTCAAGAATTCTTTGCGCCTTTACCGGCCACAGCGTTCGCGGGCTCTTTGGCACGCAGGGCATTACCAATCCGGCGCAGATTTACGTTTCGATTGACGGCTCACCGCCTATGCTTTTCAAGCTGGATTCCGATATGAAGAACTTGACTCCGACTGAACTGAAAGGCGACCGGCACACGCTGCAAATTGCCGTCAAGGATGTGGACGAGCGGGCCAACCGATGGGTTCCTCCCCTGGCCTCCGCTGTGGTCTTCAAGGGCCTTGTTTTGGATGCGAGCGCCAGAACCTTTCCCTTGCCGCCTGCGAAAAATCTCAGGATGGAATTCTACGGCGACTCGATTACCCAGGGCGTCCGGGCGCTCTCGATGGCAATCGGGCCGGACGGCTCGGACGGAACCAAAGACTATGCTTTTCTTACAGCCATGGCCTTCGGAGCCCTTCATAACCAGGTTGGATTCGGGCGTCAGGGTGTAATTCGGCCGGGAAATGGAGAAGTTCCCCCGGCTCCACAATCCTTTGGCTGGAATTTTCAAGGCTCGCGGGCTGATCCCTCGTTTGTCCCTCAAATCGTCGTTGTAAACCAGGGATCGAACGACAGCATCTATCCCTCATCCCAGTTCCGACCTGCGTATCAGGCTTATATCGCTGAAATTCGTAAGGCGTACCCTGATGCTACGATTTTCTGCATGGAGCCTTTCGGCGGCTTTCATGGAGAGGATATTCGGGCTGCGGTTCAATCACTGCACGACCGCAAGATTATCTATGTGGATACTGCAGGTTGGCTTGGCAAGGCGGACTATACGGACGGGATTCATCCTACAGTAGCAGGGCATCTTAGAGCCGCGCGCAGACTCGTCAGCTTCATCAGCAAATACGCCAGATTAAAAGCATCCCGTCCAATTAACGAGCCTTGGTGGCGGTCAGGCACGGCGACTTTCTGAGGTAGCGGGCTGAACATTATCATCATAAGTCAGGAAAGGCAAAGCTCTCTTTCACGCAAGAGGAGGGAGGTTCTCACGCGATATCAAGCTTTGCCTTTCTTAACCGCTCACGGTCTCTTATCTGCGTTGTTGCAGACCCTCGCGCCGATTAGCGGGAGGATTCAACCCGCTTCTTCTGCTTCAGCAACAATCCGGCTGCCAGGAGGCCTATCCCGAACAGGCTGAGAGTTGCTGGCTCAGGAACCGCGCTGGGCATTGTGCTTGTTGTTGAGGGCATCAGCGTGAGAGTCGCCGTTCCTGAAGCGTTTGCAGAAGCTGTAATATCTGCGACGAGACCAAGGGAGCTGACACCACTGAAGGTTGTGCTGGCTTTGCCTGCTCCCAAGTCGGCTGTGAGGTTGGATTTGTTGCTCAGCCCCAGCAGGACACTGGCTGTGCCCGTTGCGCCCGCTGAGGGAGTGAGGGTGGCTTCAAAGTCCGTTAATGAAACCCCGGTTGGAGCCGTCACGGTGAAGCCGAAAGCGTCTTTAGTGGTTGTTCCGGCAAAAAGACTGAGGGGAATCGAGAGAGTGAACCCCGATCCCGAACTGAGAGGAGAAAGCCCCAGTTTCGCCGAGTCCGATTTCGAAAGAGACGAAGTAAAGCTACTGAAGACATTTCCGATAGCATCCGTGCACATTTTAGCGCCGGGGCTCAGAAATGAGTTAAGGCTGCCGGTGCAGGGCGTCGCCCATCCAACAGCCGCGATTAGAAGGAAAGTAAGAGTGCCAAGAATCAGCTTCCTCATTCGCACGTGCTCCTTTCTCAGAACCCAAGTTGCTGATTGTTAAGGCCTAAGCCTGCTCCCTCCTTCTCCGTGCGGAGCTCAACTGAATTGAGCCCCACTTTTGGTCTCAACTTGTTCTTTCCAGGAATTTCAGAAGAAAGTAGCGAATACCCATCCTTTCTTTCCTCAATTAATATTCCTTCAGTTAGCATGGCAATTTGATTGCCGAATCAAGGTAAATCAAACCCTGAAAAAACCCAAGATTAAGATAAATAAAGGTTTAATGTTCAACAACTTACATATCTTACGACGTCGGTTTTAAAAATTTTCAGATAACGACACACTTCAATGCATCAACCTTCTGTAAAATTTAGCAGGCGTACGAAGGTTTTTCCCAATGGGACCGCAAGCGCTCGATTTGGGGTATGCTTTGCACGAGTTCGGGCAAAATCAGAGCTTGTAGAAATCGAGTGTAATCGCTTCGGCGCGCCATGTGTCGTAATAAGTGTTTGTGAGGCTTGGACTTGTTAGCACCGGGGAGAAGGATAAAAATTTGGCACAGAACTTGCCATATAGGTGAGCGGAAGTTAACCAGAAGGAGGTTCATTCCGCAATGAAGAAACTTACAGCGTTATTTGCCACCTTGGCCCTTGCCCTTACCTTAGGCGCTCCGGCTTTTGCTGCGGGGAGGCCTGGAGCTAAGAAATCCCACAAGACCGCGACAATGAATCAAAAGTCAAAGTCCAAGTCCAAGAAACACCTGCTGCACGCCAAGAAAAAGGGAGCGACTGAAGGGCTCAAGAAGGGTCAATAACGCACACCAGGCGGCAGCAACCCGACCCAGGCATGATGTGACGCCAAGACCTGCGGCCCAATATATCCAAACCCAATCCACTACCCCGCAGCGATCGGCGCTGCGGGGTTTTTGTTTAGCAGGTTGTTGAAAAGCGATTCCGGACGCTGTCACTCCAAGCCCTTCGCCTTGTCATTCTGACGCCGAGCGAAGCGAGGCGGAAGAATCCGCTCAGGGTAAACTCCGCAAGAAATCCCGCTCTGAAAACAGGCGCTACCGAGAATCCTTGTCGCCTTTGGTTCCTCGGAATAACAGGCTGCAAAAGCTTTTCATTAACCTCATTACCAGGCGTCAGCCTCTTCTCCGCTTTTCCAATCTCGCCATTCGGTTCACCCTATCGCGCCGCAAAACGCCCAAATCGATTCCTCCTATTGACTGTAAGCCGCGAGTCTGCCATTTTTAACCACTCACGTTTTTCATAATCCTGGCGGGAGGGAGGTGCAGGCCGTGGTGCAACTGCCATTCGGTCCCGGTCCTGCGGTTATCCCAGAGCAAGACGGCTACCTCAATTGAGGAGGAACCAATCATGGTTGAACACAAGTTCGGGCGTCGAGATTTCCTGAAAGTAGGGAGCGCTTCAGCTTTAGGGGCGTCGATGGGATTGGCAGGCGAAGCAGCCTCTGTGCAGGAGCCCGGCGTCATGCCGGACGCTCATGAAAAGAAGTTTCCACAGTTGGCCCTCATCACCAACTATTCGCCTCAAAAGCTTGCATTCGCTGCCTCCGCGCACTATCAAGGCGTGGTGATCAAAGTGGATCGCTCCTTTAACCCAAGGCTCTCGGATTCCCAGATCGATCAGATTCTTTCGACAGCGCGCCAGCACAGCATTCGGATTATCAGCATCGAGTGCATGGACCCGAACCACATTGTGCGTGACTCGGGCGAGCGGCAGAAGGCAAACGAAGAGTTTATTCATTGCCTGGAGTTTGGCCATCGGTTGGGATGCAAATTCGTGGGCACTTTCAGCGGGGGCATGGATGGAGCCTCGATAGACGATCAGGCGAAGGCGCTCGCGGATGTCGTTAATGAAAAATATTTGCCCGTCTGCGAAAAGCTCGATATCACCATGGGATGGGAAAATTACCCTTGCCCCACCAACTTCGCTACTGTGCCTGCCGCCTGGGAAAGAGTTTTCAGCCTCGTCCCCAACCGCCGCCTGGGCCTTGAATTTGATCCGTCGCACCTGGTGCGGCAGTATATTAACCCCTACGAGGCAGCCTGGAACTTCCGCGACCGGATTTTGGGCGTCCATGCCAAGGATACCGAGATCACGGAGCCTATTCTTCAGAAAGTTGGAATTCACGGCCAAGGCTGGTGGCGTTATCGCATCCCCGGCCAGGGGCTGATTGACTGGCCAAGATTCATCACTGTGCTTTTGCACGCCGGCTTCGGCGGCGGCATGGCCGTGGAGCACGAAGACCCGTTCTGGGATGAGCCGCCCAGCAATGACGCGCCGGAATTCCCGCAGGCCCGCAAGGATGGGTTCATCCTGGCCGAGCGTTTTCTGCGGATGTATTTGCCGGGTCGGGCGGACTAAAGGCGTTCTACCGCTCCCAACGGGTGATGCAACGGCGATCGATGCCCACAGACATCCCGAATGACGGGATGTACGCGCTACCCCAGAGGAGCGGGGCTGGCTCATGGATTCCCGCTTGCGCGGGAACGATTGGCGTGGGTGCTTTTCGAGGGGCGCTTCGGCTTTCCGGCAGGGTTACGGAATACCGACGTGCGGCTTGACAGCATTGAATCATCGCGAATCCTGACGAGAGGTAACCGACCATGCTTGATCTTCAATCTTTGCGTGAGGGGCTAAGGAAAGCCCAATGGCTCGATCTAAGCCAGACGCTCGAAGAACACATTCCAAACTATCCCACCCACTCCAGGTTCTACCATGACCTTTGGAACTCTTATTGGCACGGAGATCGGTCGCTCACGTATCAGATTGTCATGAATGAGCATAATGGCACTCACGTGGATGCGCCAGCGCACTTCATCAGCGACGCCCATCCCACTTCGCACGTCACCATCGATCGAGTTGCGCTCTCACGACTCGTGGGCCGTGGCGTGCGGCTCGACTGCCGCGCATTCCAGCAAAACGAAAATGTGCCCAAAAGCTTCATCACCGATTGGGAAAAGGGTCATGAGCCGATCGCGGCTGACGATATCGTGCTGTTTAATTTCGGCTGGTCGTCGCGTTGGAAGCTGCGCCCTGACCACGCGCAGTACATCGCGGACTGGCCCGGCGTCAGCATGGAAGCTGCTCAATATCTGCTTGAAAAGCGCGTGGCAGCACTCGGTGTGGACACCCTCTCTCCCGATAATCCCGCCGCCTTGCGAGGCTCACCTATCCATCCGGTGGTCCTTGAACGTCAGATGCTCCTCATCGAAAACTTGTGCAACCTGGAGCGCCTGCCGGACTTCTTCCTGTTTCTTGCCTTGCCTTTGAAGATACTCGGCGGTTCAGGATCGCCCCTTCGCGCCGTGGCGGTCTTCTGATGGCTGCGCAACATGCTGCTTCAAGGTTTTGCCTGCGCTCGTCATCACCAGGCGTCCGTGCTTTACGCCCCGAAAACTTAGAATTCGATCTCCCAATCGCCGCACCTCGCCGCTTCGGCCCTTCAGGATAATCACTTCCAGGCAGTTATGATGGTCCAGATGCACGTGCGTGGCCGCAACGACTTTGCTTCCCGCGCGATGCTGAGCCTCGATCAGCTTCTCAGAAAGATGGGGCCGATGGTGGTCGTAGATGAACGTCAGGCTTCCAACCACCATGCGATTCTCCTCGACCTCCTCATCCACCAGATGGTCGCGGATGAGATCGCGGATGGCTTCGGAGCGGTTCTGATAGCCCTTTCGACGAATCGTCTGATCAAACCTCGCCAGGAGATCCTGTTCCAGGGAAACACCTGTCCGAATCACTTCACCCATTCTCGCTCTCCTTCCGAAAACTGGCTTGCCCGTCGCTGGATATCATGACTTGTTCCCTTATCTGTAGCACAAATGAAAGAGACGACGCTATTTGTTATGGCAGCCAAGTGGCGCGCACGCTTCATTCTCTGTCGCGGGCAGTAAATTGATCTCCGGGACAGGGCAAACTTCGCTCGTCTGCGGCAGCAGGCTCAAAGAACGCTGCGGAAGCAACCCATCATGACATTGATGGCCACCGATCGAGGCCATCAATTTTAAGTAGCACGATTTATAAAAGTGTGTTATCTATGAAAGCTTTGCGCTGAGTGTTGGATGTTTTGAGAGTCGAACGGGCGGGAGGCAATGCAGGATCCATTCTCAATAACTCATCATGGCTTGCAAGGGTGGAAGAGCGGTCAAGCTATCGATGACGGTTTAAGATGCAAGGCAATCAGAGCAGCGCCCGTTTTCGCAATGATTTGTCTGCTTGCCTGGCCAGGCTTCCCCTGTTTTCTGAGAGCATCCGGCTCGGCTAGCATCAGGGGCCGGATTACCGACCCGCAAGGATCACCGGTGCCTGGTGCGAAACTCATCCTGACTGCATTCGCAAGGCCTGCACACCGCACAGCAATTTCTGATCCTCAGGGGAACTTCATTTTCATGAACGTCGAACCCGGAACTTACAAGCTCACCGCAAAAGCGCCTGGGTTTGTCCCGGTCCGGATGGCGCTTGAGGTTGCCGATCAAACGGTCAATGTCTCGCTTCAATTCCAAAAGCTCAGTTCAACCGAGCAACGTGTGACCGTCAGAGCTTCCGTTGCGCCCCTGCTCGCGCCAGACCCTTCAGCGCGCACCATCGAGCATGATGAAGCTCTGGATGCCAATCCCGGCCGACCTGGGGCGCCCATTTCGATTCCCGGCCTGCCGATTGAGACAGCCTCCGGCGGCATCAAGGCGCCACAGTATTTTGCGCCGGGGGTCGCGGGCGATCATGGGGAACCTATCGCGCAGTACTTTCAAATTGGAAACTTCCTTTATCCCAACAATCTTCCGGCCAACGCGCACGGCAACGGGTATTCTGACCCGAACATTTTGATTCCTCCGGTCATCGAGGCCGTCGAAGTAGATGGGGGCGCATTCAACGTCCGAGAGGGCGACCATTCCGTGGATCTGGCTGCCACTTATATACCCAGCCCGCGGCTTGAACCCTTTGCCGAACTTACAGGCGACGACCGAGATCTCGATTTTATCGGAGGATTGAGTCCGCAAAATTCTTCAGTCAATGAATGGCTAGCCATCGAAATTGCGTTTGGCAACGGATTTCTTAAGCGCCTCGAGCACCGTCATCAATACAAGCTGAACGGTTTCCGCGAATTCAAAGCCGGACGTCACGACATCTCGGTATTCGGCATTGGATATTACGGTTTCTCTCGTATCCCAGGATTGATCCCGATGGACGCGCGGGTTCCCGATGACACCATCGATGACCGGCAGCTCGACCGCACGGACACGCTTTTAGGCGTCGCATCGGATACCTGGCAATTCAGCGGCTCCAGCCAATTTCTGCTGTCCGGGTTTTTCCGCGACTACGGCCTGACATTGAGATCGAATTTTGGCGACGGGTTAATCCAACAAAGCGAAAGCCGCACGGTGGCAGGAGGTGAAGGGGCCTATCTGGCCAGGTTAGGCCATGGCTTTTCGTTGCTGGCGGGAACGGATCTTCGCCGTGATGCGCCGCGCAACCTTGACCTGAAACATCTCAATGGAGCGGGGCTGTTCGCGCCCGTGACGAGCAACAACTTCACCTTTGGATTTGCCGAACCCTTTGTTTCCCTCAATGGCAGCTTAACCCGCTTCATTCGCTTTGATGCAGGCATCCGTCAGGAAGAATTAACTTTCAACAACCAAGATCTACTTGCCCCGGCCGATTCATTCCAAAAATGGAACAGCCTCAGCTTACCTAAAGCCACTCTTACTTTTCTTCCGCCTGAGGACGCGCCGCTACCTTCGCTCTCGCTCAGCGCCGGCGAGGCTTTCCATACCGATGATCCCCGCATCAGCACGGACGCTGCCTCTCCAGGACCTCCCACGTTAGTCACAACTTCACGAGCCTATCGTGCGACACTGCAAAAAAAGGTTGGAAGTACGGATTTCCGCCTGATTCTGATTCGCGTGGCTAATTCCGAAGAACTGGCAAATATCGATCCCGACACGGGCTTGCAGCAGTTTGTGGGTCCTTCACTAAACCACGCACTGACCGCCGCCATCCAGCATGACTTTTCTCGAGGCTCGGTCGAAGTCTCCTTTTCACGGGCAGACGCGCGAGACCGGCTCACAGGACAGCCCGTGCCTGAAGCTCCCCGTTTAATCTGGGATGCGACAGGCCATTGGGACCGCCTGCCGCTCCGCCTTCGTGGCCTGGGGGAATTCGAATATGTAGGGGCCAAACCCCTCGGCGATGGGTTTGTTGGAGTGCCGGTTCGGGAGTTTCGCGGGGCTCTTTATCGAAACCTATGGCAGGATCGAATGCAGGTGGGCTTGAATTTTATGATTGCCAGCGGTTATACAGGTCAGACACTCGAGACGCTGGCGCTGCCCGGGGAGGGGTCGCCCTTTGAACGCATCGTCGGAGTTCCACTGAAGTCGTATGTTACTTTAAGCTGGACTTATCATTTCCGGCGCAACCCCTTGCTCCCCGCGCGATAACTTGCTGGAGATTATCCCATCAACTGTGACCGTCGGAGGCCGCTACACGACAGCCGCCTTTCATCGACTCAGGGCTTATGACGATGGAGAGATGTCGAAAACCTTTTTGGCCCAATCCAGCGATTCAAAATAGATATCAGGGATCACGCTCTCGTTCAGCGACGCCTTCTCCAATTTCTGGCTCAGGTCCTTCCACTGTGCCCGCTCATAGGCAAGGACGATTTCATAGATCTCGCGAAGCGCGTTCTCGCGGCCCAGCAGTGCAGCTTTAACGTCCTGGGGCATGGCCATCTGCTCAAGAATCTCTTCCATGGGCCGGCCCAACAGCGCATCGACGAGCGAAAAAAGGCCCGTGAGAAAAAGCGTGGACGACTGCCCGACCAGACCCGCGACCGAGGCGAGAAGCTCACAGCAGCGGGCGCGAGTCAGGGAGGTGACGATGAGTTCGGGGGGTTTATCCTCGGCCAGGCCGAGCGCGGAAACCAGCAACACCATCCTTTTCACTTCTTTTTCGCCGAGCAGCATTAGCGCATGCTGAATCGACCGGATCTCGCTCCTGAATCCAAACAGGGCCGAATTCATGTAGGTCAGCAGCTTATGAGTCAGCGAAATCTCGCGGCGCATCAGGTTCTCAATTTCCGCAAAATTCATCTCAGGTTTCATCACTTCCTGAACGATGCGCAGGTAATGAGGCTTAAAGGCAGGAATTCGCTTGCCAATCACCATTTGCGGCCTGCAGAAGAAATATCCCTGAAAGTACTGATAGCCTAACTTCACCGCCTGGTCAAAATCTTCCCGGGTTTCCACCTTTTCCGCCAGCATTCGGATGCCGCGCGGCGCAAATCGTTGAATGAGCCATTTGCGAAAGGGGGGAGAAGTGCCGAGAAAATCCACTTTGATGATGTCTGCCAAGTCAATAAGCGGCTGGGAGTGATCGTTATATACAAAATCGTCCAGCGCGATCAGGTATCCGGCTTCTTTCAGCCTGCGACAAGCATCGAGGACTTCACGATCTGGCTCAACGGACTCGAGAACTTCCACCACGGTGTTTTCTCGCGGCAGAAGCATGGCATAATCGTTCACCAGGAATTCCCGGGTGCAATTGATGAAGGCGTTCCGTCCCTGGGTTAACGTCCGGCCTAACGTGAGGAGATGATCCGCCACCTGACAACTGGCTTTATCGCCATTGTGACTGTTAAATGATTCATCCAGCCCGGCGCGAAACAGAAGCTCGTAGCCGTACACCCTCTCACGCTGAGTAAAGATGGGTTGCCGGGCAACAAAATCGTTCGCTATGATTTTCTGTGTATCCACTATCAGACTTATCGGCCATTTTCAAAAAAAGTTAACTATCGCATTTCAGCGCCATGATAGTGAATCGGGGCCCCTTGGAGCGCGAGGCGGCGTTCGCCCTGAATCAGCTCGGGCGCATGCCGCGCGCCCCCACGGCTTCCGGAAGCGGCTTGAAGGATAACCCTATTCGTGTCAGCAACTTAACCCTAATAACAATACTCTTATCCGCGGATACTTAAACTCCGCCGGTCGGCAATCCCCCTATCTTCGGTTCACCATGATACTCTGTAATCCTCAAGCACATCCCGGCAATGTTATGCTGACAGATTGAGGACGTATGGACTTTAAGCTTGTCTCGGACTATCAGCCACGCGGCGACCAAGTGACGGCCATTCAGAACCTGGTGAATGGGGTGCGCGACGGCGAAAAACACCAAGTTTTGCTTGGAGTTACGGGATCAGGCAAGACGTTCACCATGGCCAAAGTGGTCGAGGCCGTAAATCGCCCGGCCCTGGTGCTGGCCCACAACAAAACGCTGGCAGCGCAGCTTTACCATGAATTTCGGGCTTTCTTCCCGCGCAATGCCGTGGAATATTTCGTCAGCTACTACGATTATTACCAGCCCGAGGCTTACGTTCCCGCCAGCGACATCTATATCGAAAAAGAGGCGACTATTAACGATGAACTCGATAAGCTGCGCATGTCTGCTACCCGCTCTCTTTTTGAGCGGCGCGATTGCCTGATCGTCGCGAGCGTCAGTTGCATTTACGGTCTCGGGTCTCCGGAAGCCTATTACGGCATGCTGTTGTTGCTTGAAAAGGGACAAAAAATTTCGCGCCAGGACATCCTGCGCCGCCTGGTTGAGATTCAATACGAGCGCTCTGACAACGATCTTAAGCGGGGGACGTTTCGCGTGCGCGGAGATGTGATCGAGGTCTACCCCACTTATGAGGACAACGCCTATCGGATCGAGCTGTGGGGCGACGCTGTGGATTCCCTCTCCCAGATTGATCCCTTATTCGGCCAGGTTCGTGAGACCCTGACCCGCCTTCCCGTCTATCCTCGCACACACTACGTGATGCCCGCGGAGCAGCGCGAAATCGCCATCGAGCGAATCCTCAGCGAACTCGAGTGGTGGAGAGGAGAGCTTGAAAAGCAAGGCCGCCTGGTTGAGGCTCAGCGCCTGCACCAGCGGACGATGTTTGATGTCGAAATGATGAAGGAAATGGGCTATTGCCACGGCATCGAGAATTACTCGCGGCATCTTTCCGGCCGGCTTCCGGGCGAACCCCCGCCAACTTTACTCGATTATATCCCAGAGGACACGCTGCTCTTTATCGATGAGAGCCATCAGACCGTGCCCCAGCTTCGAGGCATGTATCACGGAGATCGCTCCCGCAAGCAGACGCTGGTGGATTACGGTTTCCGGCTTCCTTCCGCCTTAGATAATCGTCCCTTAACCTTTGAAGAGTTTGAACATCGCATCGGGCAGGTGATTTTTGTCTCTGCGACTCCCGGACCCTACGAACTCACCAAATCTTCAGGCGTAGTAGTCGAGCAGGTCATCCGGCCGACTGGCCTGGTCGATCCGGATATTGAAGTGCGGCCCACCCGCAACCAGATTGACGATCTCCTGGGCGAAATCCGAAAGCGAACTCAGGCTGGGGAGCGCGTGCTGGTGACCACGCTGACCAAGCGCATGGCGGAAGACCTCTCGGAATATTACTCGGAAGTAGGCGTGCGCTGCCGTTATCTCCACTCCGAGATCGACACGCTCGATCGGGTGAAGATTCTGCGCGATTTGCGGCGAGGAGAGTTTGATGTGCTGATCGGCATTAATTTGCTTCGCGAGGGTTTGGACTTGCCTGAAGTTTCCCTGGTCGCGGTGCTGGACGCCGATAAGGAAGGATTTCTCAGGTCCGGAGGCTCGCTGATCCAGACCATCGGCCGAGCGGCTCGCAATATCCATGGCAAGGCGATTCTTTATGCGGACCTGGTGACGGATTCCATGCGCTACGCCATTCAGGAAACCAACCGACGGCGAGCCAAGCAACTGCAATATAACGCGGAGAACGGGATCACCCCGGAAACCATCATTAAGCCGGTGGATATGGCCCTGGCAACCATTTCTGAAGCGGATTATGCGCCGATTCCTGATTTGAATGAGACAGAAGAAGCAGCTTCAGAGGATCAGCTTGCCGCGCTGATCGCTCGCCTTGAGGAGCAGATGCGGGAAGCTGCAAAACAGTTTGAGTTCGAGAAGGCGGCCCAATTGCGCGATCGAATCAAGGCTTTGAAGGAAAGGGATGTCGGCCTGTTGCCCGCCGAGGGCGGGATGCCTGCAGAAGCGCCTCGCTGATCTTCGTGAGCATTACCCATTATCGTGACGATTTTTCGGTAGCGCCGGTGTCCTCACCGGCGTTTTTCGTCGCCGGGGACAGCGCCGCTACCGCCCGCGGCGTCAGGATGATGAACATTCTCAACCCAGCTAAGTGACCCGCGATTTTCGATGCACCCGGCCTGTGACGGCAGGGTGATCCGCAGAGGTGAGTTGCTCTTCAGCCCGGCGTTCGAGGCAAGAGGCTTTGTAGCCGATGCCCAGGACTACGGCGAAGACCAGGGCGTTCGCGGGAATATGAAGATTAAAATCGGCAACGCTGTGGATCAATATGGCCAACGCGCTGCCAATACAACCCAGGGTGATGGCCGGGCGATAACGCCGGGGGTCGGTGAGGAACGAATGGATCATCTTGATGAGCAACCCCAAAATAGGAACAAACAGCAGCGCGGCGCCGATGTATCCGGTCTCGGCAGTCAACTCCAGATAATCGCTATGGGCGTGATGAACTGAGAGTTCAACCATGTAGGTTTGAAAATGGGTGAAGGCATACCGGAAAGCCCCCAGTCCGATGCCCAAAAAGGGATGCGCATGAATGATGCCAAGCGTCGACTTCCAGAATGACAGCCGCCCCTCTGTCTCCAGATATTGTGTCCCCGCCTTGAACATCTCGAACCGGGCCACGACAGGATTGAGTCCAATCCAGAGGCCATAACCCACCGCAATCAGGACAAAGGCTGCCAGACCCAGCATCCAGGCTTTCCGCTTGGTCTTGAGTTGAGCCAGCAATCCGATAAATACCAGCGAAAAAACGGTTGCCAGAATTCCTGCGCGCGAGCGGGAGAAAACCACCGCGACCACAGCGACGGCCAGAAGAAAACCGAAGAATGCGGTCTGCATCGCCGCTGAATTCACCGTGGCCTGATCCACGCGGCCCGGACCGCGCCGGCGACCCTCCTGCCAAATCTGGAAATAATAAAAGATCAGAGCGAGAACGAAAGGAAATGTTAATTCAATAAAGCCCGAAAAATGATTGTGATTAATGAACGTTCCCGTCGCTTCGGTGACATAGTAGATCTTTTTGAAGGTGAAGATCTTCTGCCAGCCCGTCAGATATTGAACGATGCCGTAAGCCGCCTCAAACAGCCCCAGGAAAATTAATACGCTGACTAACAGGCTTTTCCTCTGATGCGAATCAAAGATATAAGCTGCCAGGCCGAAAGCGGCGAGATAAGCCAAAAGTTTGAGAAGGCCTAACACGGTGGCGTGAGGGTAAATGCTGATCGTGAGCGCAGAAGCGCTTCGGTGAGCCAGGGTCGCGAGGCTGGAGGGTAAAGCTCGGCTCGGGCTGAGATGGATGATCCAGCTAGCTGGCAAAGGAATAATCTGGAAAATCACCAGTAAGACGAAGAAGAGAGGCCAGACTGGCAGAGGAAAATCGATGCGCCCTCGACGGGTTTGCCGGATCAGCAGAACGAGCGCCATTGCGAAGATGGCGATTTCCATCAGGGAATAAGTCAGGGGCTGAACGCCTCCGAAGGCGAGCGTCGCGCCGATGATGACCAGCGCGAGGATTATTTCCAAACGCTTCTGGAAAGATGCATGCGATGATTTCAAGACAGCTTCCTATCAAAGTTGTTCCAAGCGCAAAAGCGGCGCCCTGAGGAAATCAGATCTTGCTCGCTGAGCTTGCGCACTGCCGAATATGTCCCTTTTCGGCAAGATAGCGGTTCAGCGCCTCTCGCCAGTCAGGAATTAATCCCACTATTTTAGCAACCTTTTGGTTGTCTAAAACACTGTATGCAGGACGGGCAGCGGGGCTGGAGAATTCCTGGCTGGTAATCGGCACGGCTTTTGCAGCGATCCCCGCCTGCTGAATGATTTCCTGCGCGAATTCAAACCATGTAGCATCCCCCGAATTGACGACGTGATAGATGCCCGGCGCCGCGCGCTTGTGGATGAGCGCAAGCAATGCCTTGGCCGCATCCGCCGTGCTGGTAGGAGACATGCGAATGTCATGGACCACGCGGACCTCGCCTTTTTCGCGCGCCAGACGCAGGATGGTCTCGACAAAATTGCCTCCCTTCCCGCTCGACCCGGCGATTCCGAAAAGAGAGGCTACCCGCGCAATAAGACTCCCTTCGGCATATTCTCGCAGAATAAGGCTCTCCCCCAAAAGCTTCGAGGCTCCGTAAACGTTGATGGGCGAAGGTGCATCGGTTTCAAGATAAGGCTTATGGCTTCTGCCATCAAAAACATAATCGGTGCTGATGTGCACAAATGTGGCGCTTCGTGCTCTGCAGACCGCCGCCATATGGCGGGGAGCATGGGCGTTGATAGCAAAGGCTTCGGTGGCGTGTTCCTCCGCCTCGTCGACCTTGTGGTAACCCGTGCAGTTGATGAGGACGTCGAAAGGGTAGTCAGAAAGGACCGCGCCAATTGCACTGGCGTCGGAAACATCTAGCTCCTTGCGGGAGAGAGAAATCACCTCTACGCTGTCGGAGCATTCTACTCGAAAACGAAGAATGTCCGTTCCTAACTGCCCACTGGCCCCCAGTACTAACACTTTCATTGATGTGGAGTTCCTTCATGGATTTTTCTACCATTTTCGAGGTGCTTTACTCAACTCACGCTATAACTGGGGCAAAGTAGCGTCACGGTTGCGGTAAAATTTCTCACAATAGGTAAGATACTCTCCATTCCTTGTTCGCTCCACCCAATCCGGATGATTGCGATACCACTCAACCGTTTCGGCAAGGCCTTGTTCAAGCCCAACGGCTGGCTCCCATCCCAGCTCAGCACGAATTTTTCCTGTGTCAAGCGCATAGCGACGATCGTGTCCGGGACGATCGGCCACAAACTCAATGAGGTCCTCGGACTTACCCATAATCCGCAATAAAAGCCGGACAACTTCCAGATTTTTTACAGGGCGTCCAAAACCAATGTTATAAACCTCACCTGGTCGACCAGCCTCAAGAACCCGGTCGATGGCGCGACAGTGATCCTCTACGAAGAGCCAGTCACGTTCGTTGAGGCCATCGCCATAAACAGGAAGTTTCATGTCGTGAAGGGCGTGTGTGATCATTAAGGGAATAAGTTTTTCGGGGAATTGATAGGGACCGTAATTGTTCGAGCATCGCGTGATCACCACTGGAAACTGATAGGTCTGCCAAAAGCTTCGGGCAAACATATCTGAGGCGGCTTTGCTAGCGGCATAGGGGCTGTTTGGTTGGATGTGAGACTGCTCATTCGCGCTTTCGTCTGCCGTCAGACTCCCATAAACTTCGTCTGTGCTGATGTGCAGGAAGCGCCCGACCCGTTTTCTTTTTGCCACATCCAAAAGCGTGTAGGTTCCAAGAACATTCGTACGAACGAAGGCTTGCGCATCTGCAATGCTCCGATCAACGTGAGTCTCTGCCGCAAAATGAACGATTGCATCGATTGGCTGACTGAGGATACTGTTGATAAGGTTGGAGTCTGCTACGTCGCCTCGCACAAACTTATAATTGGGGTGAGATTCAATCTCCGATAAATTATCGAGGTTTCCAGCATAGGTCAGCTTATCCAGATTCACAATGTGAGCATCCGGATGCGCCCTAAGAAAGTACCGGATGAAATTCGACCCAATAAAGCCTGCGCCGCCCGTGACTAAGAGTTTCAATCCTCCGCTCCTTTCTCCGTCAAAAAAGATCCAGCAGTTCGGAAAGCTGGGGGAAATGTTTATCTTTTTCAGAGAGCAATGCTTGATCAGGCGAAACTGGCCATTGGATCCCTAACTGCGGATCATTCCAGTACAATCCTCGATCATGATCCGGAGCGTAATAATTCGTGACCTTGTAAATGACTTCCGTATTGGGCTCCAAGGTGCAAAAGCCATGCGCAAAGCCTATGGGAACCAGAATCTGATTCCAGTCCTCTGCGCTGAGTCGAGCGCTCACATGACGACCGAAGGTGGGAGAGCTTTTTCGTAAATCGACGGCCACATCCAAGATGGAGCCACGGATCACTCGCACCAGCTTATCCTGGGCAAAAGGCCGGGTTTGATAGTGCAACCCCCGAACCACACCTTTCTCCACCGAAAGTGAGTGGTTGTCTTGCACGAAATCCAGATCAATCCCCACTTCGGCCAATGCCTTTTTGTTATAGGTCTCTGAAAAAAAGCCTCGAGAGTCGATATGACGTCGGGGTTTAATGATTTTTACATCGGGTAATTCAGTAGAGTAAATTTCGATAGACATTTAATCCGCTTATGACTCCAGACGTTTGCCTCTCCGTTCCGTGCTTTGAGGCGCTGATTGTGAAACCTGGCATACTACGCAGCCCCCGTGGCGCTGCTCAACTTCATCTTGTTGGCTCCTGATTGAGCGACCAGGTTATTCGCTCGGAGGAGGGATTCAAATGTGCCAGCATCGGTCCACCATCCCTCCAGAATGCTACAGCTTAGCTTACCTTCGGCGATGTAGGAGTTGTTGACATCGGTGATTTCCAGCTCGCCGCGCGCCGAAGGCTTCAGGGTGCGAATCCGATCAAAAACAGTATGATCGTACAGGTAAACTCCAATCACCGCATAAGGAGATGGCGGACGGGCGGGCTTTTCCTCAATGCGAATCACTCGATTCCCGTCGAGCACCGGAACGCCGAATCGTTGTGGATCAGGAACCTCCTTAAGGATTACATGGGCGCCTTCAGGCTTGCGACGAAACTTCTCGCAGGCTGACAAGATGTTTCCTTCGATGATGTTGTCTCCTAGAACGACGCAGATGGGTTCACCGTCGGCAAAGTGCTCGGCCAGCCTCAGCGCATCGGCGATTCCACCTTCCCCCTCCTGGTAAGTGTAGTTGATGTGCTGGAGACCGAAATCCTTGCCGTTTCCTAAGAGGCGGAGGAATTCCCCGGCGCTTTGTCCGCCCGTGACCAGCAGGATATCCCGAATGCCGGCATTCACCAGGGTCTGGATGGGATAAAAAATCATGGGGCGGTCATAGACAGGAAGCAGGTGCTTGTTGGTGACGCGGGTCAAGGGATAGAGCCGCGATCCGGTTCCTCCGGCCAGAATAATGCCTTTCATCAAAGAAGTCCTCTCTGAATTAGATCCGACAAAGAATAATTGCTGTTAGAATTAAGCTAATAGGCATTCTTGTTGGCTGCGAACGTGCGGAAGACGGTCAACAGGATGATCTTCATATCAAAAAGCAGGCTCCAATTCCGTAGATAATAAAGGTCATGCTCAACACGCCGAGCAATGGAGGTATCCCCTCGCCAACCGTTCACCTGAGCCCAGCCAGTAATCCCAACTTTCAAATAATGCCGAGTGTTATATTGCGCCACGTCTTCCAGGAATTTCTGCACAAAGTGCGGACGCTCAGGCCGAGGCCCCACAATGCTCATATCGCCTCTTAAGACGTTAAAGAATTGGGGGAGTTCATCGAGGTTCGTTCTCCTCAATAAAGTTCCCAACCACGTCCGTCGCGGATCGCCGGCGGTCGTCCAACGCGTATCGCTTTCCTGAAGATCGCCCACGCGCATGGTACGGAATTTATACATCCGAAACACGCGGCCATTCAGGCCGACTCGATCCTGCACAAAGAGAGCCGGACCCTGCGAAGTGAGCCGGACAGCAATGGCAATGGCCGCCATCAGAGGGCTGAGAATGATCAACGCCAACGTTGAAAAAACAAGGTCGAAGGACCGCTTAGCCACCACGTAGAGGGCAGATTCAGACGGGCTTGCGCGAAGGTCCAGAAGCCGGAGGCCCCCGAAATCAAAAAGCATTTCCCGCACGGAAATGTTTTCACCCCAGTCCAGGACAGCCCGGATGGGCAAACAAAGGTGTTGTAATTGGGCTACAATCTCTGGGATTTGCGCGAATCGGGAGGTGGGAAGAGCAATGATGACATCATCTAACTCCTGAGCCGCCGCAATCTTCCCGATATCTCCAAGCTCAATAACAGGACTACCCTTGATATTCACTTCCTGACCCGGTAAACGCACGAACGCGGCGACAGCGCACGGGGTCAGCATCCGCGCCGAAATACTCTGCGCAACTCGCTCGGCGAACGCATCAGCCCCGATAATCAGAATTCGGGCTTGTCCTCCTCTTTTGTTGCGCGCCTGTTCGGTCAATATCTTGAAAATTTTTTCGCAAATGACCGCCAGCAGAAGAAGCGCTACAGCGCTCATCGCCACAAAAAGCCTCGAAAAACTGGTTGAGCGGTAAAAGAACATGGCGCCAATAATGGCCACGTAGGCGACACAACACGCCCAGAAGACGCTCATGGTCGAACGCCCGTCCGCAAATAAATGGTCAAACTGAAAAAGGCCGTAATGGTCAACAACGACGGCCCAGACAATGGTGGTGAAAAGCAGCAATCCAAAGTAATCCGTAAGATCGATATCCAGGGAACGAGGTGGAATCAATCCTGAAAAAAAACGGAGGTATGCGGCTATGGAGAATGCGAGAAGCGGTAAAAGCAGGGTGATGATGCGGAGAAAGAAGTTTATCGTATTTAATCGCCGTCGAATCATAACCTTGCAGCACAACTTGCGGAATCTGAAATCAACTTCCCCCTCGGCGAATTCAAATTTTAGCGGACAAACATCTCTCCTTTACGTCACCCTCGGATATGGTTAATGCTGACTGAGAATGCCGACGGACCGCTTCCTAGCCAGTCGTCGACTCAATCACGCTTGGCAAAAACGAACTTCCTATTATAACTCATGACAAGGCCGTATCATCGCATGACTTAACTTCTTCTAAAATTATGCTATAGAAGCCGTTAAGTCATATATCTGGAAGAAGATAAAGAAATTTCCATCCGTTGAGGCGGAATTCAACCCAGCCCTCAGACGGAAGTTTAAGATCAGTTTAAGTGATTGAATTCCCACCACTTCGCTTCGATAAAGTTATTCATCTCCGCTTTGAATCGAGAGGCATCAAAGCGTTGAACTTGATCTCGGATAAATGCGGGCGAAAAACCGCTCTCAATCCCTTCGAAAAGACGTATGGCATTCACCAATGATTCGACCGTCTGTTGTGCAAAAAAGATTCCGGTCGATTTTTCAGGAGCGGCTGGATTTTCCGCAAAGAACCCCTTTACGGTCTCTAAGGCCCCCCCTCGCCCGTATGCAATAACCGGACGACCGTAAGCCTGGGCTTCCACAGGAACAATGCCAAAGTCTTCTTCTCCCGGAAAGAGAAGGGCGCGGCAATGCGCATAATGCTCGCCTAGAGCTTTATCCGGCAGGGAGCCAAGAAATTCCACGCCAGGGCCAGCTAAGCGACGAAGTCTGGAATATTCATCGCCGCTGCCGATGATTCTCAGCTTCCGACCCAGACGATTGCAGGCAGCGATTGCAAGATCGACCCGTTTATAACTGACAAGCTGGCTCACGACGAGATAGTAGTCTTCAACCTTTTCGGAAACATAGGCTGACGCTACATTCACCGGCGGGTGGATCACGGCGGCTTCGCGGCGGTAATGTTTTCGGATACGCGCGGCTACGTTCCTTGAGTTCGCGATAAAATAATCGACTCGATCCGCCGCAGCCAGGTCCCACATGCGGACATAGTGCGCGCTCAGTGAAAAAATAGCCCGTGAGAGAGCGCCCATGCCGTTCTGCTCGCGATAGGGGTGATACATATCCCAAAGGTATCGCATGGGCGAGTGGCAATAGCAGATATGACAGGTATGCTGCGAAGTCAGCACGCCCTTTGCCGGCCCTGACTCGGAACTGATCACGAGATCGTAGTCATCAAGCCTGAACTGCTCCAACGCCAAAGGAAACAAAGGCAGCAACTTCTGATAATGCCGAATCGAGCCAGGGATTCTCTGCAAAAACGAGGGAATGATTTTCCGCGACTGAAGTGAGGACGAAAGCGAGGCACGGTCCAGCACCAGGGTATAAATGTCCGCCTGGGGAAACGTCTCCGCCAGAGCATCGATGACCCGCTCACCCCCTCTTTGAGCAACAAGCCAGTAGTGGACAATGGCGACGCGCAAATTGGAAAGCGCCGAACTCATCTGGGCTGGTGGAGGGTCCATGGACAGCGTTTTCTGTAGCGGCGGTGTCCTCACCGCCGATGTTCGACCGGAGACAGCGCCTTCTGTAGCGGCGGTGTCCTCACCGCCGGCTTTCGACGCTGGAGACAGCGCCTTCTGTAGCGGCGGTGTCCTCACCGCCGGATTTCGACGCTGGAGACAGCGCCGCTACAGTTTAAGACCAGTCCGACTACCTCATCTAAGGAAGGAGCTATTGCATCCGGATGGCATGGGCGCGAGTCCGCGGATGCGACTGCGGTCAACAGCACGGTCCTGCAACCAGCAGCCCTGCCCGTCTCAACGTCCCGGCAATCGTCACCCACCATCCAGGATGATGAAAGGTCAATCTGATGCTCCCGAGCCGCCTGGAATATCATTCCCGGCTTAGGCTTCCGGCAGTTGCAACCTTCCTCCCCGTCGTGCGGACAATAATAGACGGCATCAATAACAGCTTTTCGCCTGCGCAACGTCACCACCATTTTACGGTGAATTTCCTGAAGCTCAGATTCGCTCAAAAGCCCCTTGGCCACACAACGCTGGTTGGTCACTACCATCACCAGGAAACCGCCATCCCGAAGCCGCCGAATCGCTTCCGCCACCCCCGGGAGAATCCTGAAGTCCTCCCACCGCGTAATGTATCCATCCCCCGGCCCCTTGCCGTTAATCACCCCATCCCGATCCAAAAAGACCGCCTTATTCACTATATGCTCTCACGCCGAAGGTAACTCATGGCAATCCACTCGCTATTATCTGCCCCTTTTACTCTTACGATTACATTAAACGCACTATAAAAAATTCTCCTGTGTTTGAATATCTTGCTGTTACGAATACAGAGCTTTTCACACCCGGGTGCGGACAGACAATTACTCCTAATCCGTTGTTAGAGAATTGCAATTGCCCGCTCATGTAATTAACATTACCGATGCTTATGCCACTCGGCCCAACATCCGCATCAAATGCGCAAAGATCGCTCGCATAAGTGGCGACGTAATGCCCTGATTGTCGAACCATGAAGTCCGCAGAACCGTTGCTGTAAAGTGGCACGAATTTTACAACGTTCTTCCATCCCTGAATGTCCGCTTGGAGCCTTCCCGAAACATAAAAGGAATTAATTCCTGCAGTCGCTCGAAAGCGGCAAAACACCGCATTTCCCGCGACACGAACGTCAAGCTTGTTGTTGTCCTTGAGATCGAGATCGACGATATTTCCTGCCCAGTTCACGGGAACACTTACCCCGGAAATCACCCCCCCGGTGATCACCGGATTGGAGGGCCCGTTCGGCGAGTAAAGGGCGTAGTAAGGCTTAGGCGCGCTTGGCGAGATGTCCAGACCCGTCACGTTGAGCGATACAATTCGTGCGTGTTGGGCGCCCTGGATGAAATATGCGGGCCCGCTTTGGGAGTCGATTTCAAAACGCTGACCCATATCTGTCAACGCCCAAATTACCCCTTTGAGATAGAAAGCCGAAGCGCCGCTGCCAGATCCTGCGATGTAGGTTCCGAAGAAGCTGACATCTGCAACGGGTATTGTCGAGGCATTGCCTGTACCATCGAGTTCAACGGCATGTCCGGACCCGCTGACAATCTTCCCGCCACGAAATGTCACCTGCGTCATGGACCGCGCGCCAAACTTGAAACCGAACAGCGATGAAATACCATAACCAGAAAGGCCATTGCTGCTCAAAAGCAGCCCAATGCCTCTACCATAAGAAAGTGAACTGTGAGAAAACTCCACCACTTCTGCGCCAGCATCCGCCACGCTGGCCACAGATCCTTCACCAATACTCACGTCCTGAAAATGGATATCCTCTGATTCTGTTCGGCTTGAACCGAGTAAGACCATGCATGCAACCGGAGAGGACGATGTCAATGAAATATCGCTGACCCAAATCCAGGTTGAGTCCGAGAAATCGAATGGACACCCTTTTGGGAGCGGCGGACCGCTATAAACAATCGTCGTAGCATTGCCGCCCACTTGAGCTACAGAGCCGCTTGACTGCACGCCGACTATCTTAACAGCGCTCATCCCGGTCAGATTCAACGGAGCTCTCACCAAATAAGTTCCGAGCGGAAAGAAAACCGTCTCATGGCTGGCTTTCGCGGCGTTGATCGCAGCCTGAATTGCCTGTGTATCATCT
>CADDZJ010000070.1 GCA_902812415.1 Acidobacteriota bacterium | reverse complement strand
GAAGCATCGCTCTATTTTCCTGAGGATGTCAACAGAGCCAAGCTGTTTCTAGCCTTCCATGGCATCGCAGCGCTGTTTGTAAATCAAGGGTTGAGATTTGTCGATAAATCTAAAGACTGCCAAAAGAATCGGTTGCCGCACTCGGAGGCTGGTAGCTTATACTGCCTTTTTATTCAGCGGCGGGCGTTGTCATCCGGTTCGTCATGGCACAAAGCGATGACCTCATTCACGGATTAGGTCCCCACGCAGCCACCTCGGTGGTTGCGGGGACCATGATCGGCACAGCGATCTTTGTGGTCCCAAGCCTCATGCTGGGGCAGGTTGGAACTCCTTCGCGTGTGCTCATCATCTGGGTCGTCGCCGGAGCTTTGAGCCTGTTTGGCGCGCTGGGCTATGCCGAGCTTGGCGCGGCCTTGCCCGAAGCCGGCGGCGAGTACGTCTATTTACATCACGCTTACGGACCTGGTTTGGGATTTCTTTATGGCTGGACTCAATTTATCGTGGCCAAAACAGCTTCTATTGCCGCGATTGCCACAGGGTTTCTACTTTATCTGACCTATTTTTTTCCGGGCCTCTCTCATACCTTCTGGAAATCATCTGTTTCTGTGGCCGGTCATCAGTCCACGCTGACGCTAACGGGCATCCAGGCGGGCTCGGCCCTGCTGATTCTGCTGCTTTCCGGAATCAATATCCTGGGAGTCCGGCAAAGCGGCGCAATTCAGACTTTGTTCACGATTGCAAAGATTGCGGTGTTGGCAGCGCTGATTATTTTGGGTTTGACCCTCGGGCGCGGCTCGTGGACAAACCTGCATTCGTCGCTGTTCACCCACGGCGCTCATGGCGGAGCCTGGGCAGGTTGGGGCATTGCAACGGTCTCGGCCCTTTGGGCCTATGATGGCTGGAACAACCTTTCCATGGTGGCGGGCGAGGTCAAAAACCCGCAACGCAACATACCGGCGGCACTGATCGCAGGGGCGATACTGGTAGGGATCATCTACTTCCTGGTGAATGTCGCTTATTTCTATGTCTTAACACCCAGTGAAGTGGCCTCCACGCGAACCGTGGCGGCGCAAGCGGCTGAGCGCCTTTTGGGACCTGTGGGAGGATCGTTTATCGCTATCGGAGTGCTCATCTCCACCTTTGCCACGCTGAACGGGTCGATTCTTGCCGGGTCGAGAATCCCTTACGCCCAGGCGCGCGAAGGACTTTTCCCCAAGCCGCTGGCGGCCGTTCATCCTCAATTTCACACGCCGGCCATTGCCATCGTAGCTCAGGCTATCATTGCCGGCGCATTTGCGCTGAGCGGCCGATATGAAACGCTTTATACCAAAGCCATCTATTCCGAATGGGTCTTTTACGCCCTGGTCACTGCGGGAATTTTTCTACTGCGGAGGCGGGAGCCTGACCTGTCTCGTCCTTATCGCACCTGGGGCTATCCTGCGGTTCCCGCTATCTTTGTAATCCTCGCCATCCTGATCTTGGCCGATACGCTCTTCACAAGTCCGTCAGACGCCATCGGATGCCTGGCGCTGATTGTGAGTGGGATTCCAGCGTACTACTTGTGGACTCGCTGGAGGCGACAAAAATTGTGAGGTGAATTTTTGAGATACAGGATTTCCTGCCTGAGCTTCGCGCTGTCGATAGCATTCGCTGCCGCCCTGATTCTTTCGCCGTGGCCTTGCAGGTCATTGAAAAAGCCCGGTATCTGGCTTCCTGAGCGGAGCGGAGGATCCCGGTATCATGCCCAAGGTAAACTCCGCGAAGGGTCGCCGTATTTCCAGAATCAATTAAATACAGGGACCCTTCATCGCCTTCGGCTCCTCAGGATGGCAGCCTTCGAACTTCTTCAGCAACCTGCTGAAACCGTTGTTCTTAATGCCGCTTCATTGAATCTTCCCAACTTGCGCGCGCGTCTGCTTCAAGCCCAGCCCTTGCGCTTCTATTATTACGTCGACGACGCCCCCAGTTTCGAATCGCTGAAGGCGCACGCATCCGAAATTGATCTGCTGGCGCCGCAAGCCTTCTGGATCGATCCTCAAGGCTCTGTTTATGGCCAAATTCCGGCCCGCGTTCTGGACGTGGCTCAACGCGCTGGAATACCTTTGATGCCCCTGGTCTTCAATCGCCGATTCGACCGGGCCACAGTAAGCGCCGTGCTCGAGAGCCCTGCGGCGCAAAAGCGCGCAATCGCTTATCTGGCTTATCTCGCATGGCAAAACCACTGCGCAGGCTTTCAAATCGATTTCGAGAACATCGACCCCAGGGATCGGAACCTGTTTACCGAATTTGTAAAGCAGACTGCCGCTACCATGCACCGTTACAACATGCTGTTGAGCGTGGCCCTCGTGCCGCGCCTTTCCGATGCAGCCTTCGGAGTCCCAAGCCGCCTCGGCGCTCCGGCTCCGGGCGTATGGGCGGCTGCATTTGATTATCAGGCGCTAGGCCAGGCGGCAGACTTTGTCACTGTTATGACCTACGATAACTTCGGACGTGACGACCCGCCCGGACCGATTGCCGGTTTGAATTGGGTGAATCGGGTTTTGACCTATTCCCTTCTCCATATACCCAGCAACAAAATTTTGATGGGAATCCCACTTTATGGAAGAGAGTGGAGCGCCACGCGCCATGGCTACATGGCCCGCAGCGTGACCTTTCAGGATATCCACCATCTGTTGAGTGAATATCGCCTGGAGCCGCGATGGGATGATCGATGGCAAGCGCCGTGGTTCCGATACCGCGCTGGCGGCTCCCTGCGCACGGTCTATTACGAGAATGCGATCAGCCTGCGCCAAAAGCTGCAACTGATTTCGGACTACCACCTGAAAGGCTTCGCAGCATGGCGTATTGGATCAGAAGATCCCGCTTTCTGGGGCCTTGCTGCCCGCCTGCGCATCCAATCAACGCATGACTACCCGCTTGCGCGAGAATGACAAGCCCGGCTTCTCGCATCCGCTGAATACATCGCATCCGCATGAGACAAAATATACGCCCACCCGACCGCTTAGCGGCTCTTGTCTGTCAAAGACGGTGCGCACCAGAGACAGGCACTTGCAGTAGAAAACGCCAGGGCATTTTTCCTGATTTTCCTGAGAAATGCAGGAACGGTCTTTCAAGGCCGAGTAAATTAGCAACCTTAAGTCATTGATTTTCTTCAGTCTGAGCCTTCCGCAGTCGGTCACCCGTCGCCGTATGTCCTAAATCCTATTTTCCCCACAGAGGGCACAGAGGTCACGGAGATAAGAACTCTGTACTATTAATGATCAAAATGTTTGCGGCTTGCACTAATTTTCCTTGCGTGGCACGGGCGTCCCGCCCGTGCCCCATGGGTTGCGGCTCTGCCGCGCTGTGATCTCTGTGCCCTCTGTGGGGAGTCCCCATTGCGGCGGTATTCGCGTAGCCTCTTTCCTTGGCGCATCAGAAGTGATTTAATCAACTAGAATAATGCTCCCATGAAGCGTCCGGCTTTTCTATATCTCTGCCTGGCGATCCTCTTCGCGGCAACGGCCGTCTATCAAGTGGCTCGCGCCAAATATCTTTTTCCGCAATGGTTTCACCAAGCCCACCCAGTCGAGCGTCCCTTTGCCGTGGATTCTTCACCGCAGGGGCTCACGGTCGGCTGGACCTCATCCTGGGCGCTCAAGGCCGGAATCCAATCCGGCGACATCTTGAAATCCATTAACGGAAAGCCTGTAACAGGGCTTACAGTCTTTGGCCAGGCAATCATCAACGCGCGGCCCGGCGACGTGCTCGAAGTAACGGTCCAGCCGCAACGGATGCATAAGCTACTGCCGGAACGGACCTTTCTGCTCACCATTCCCCAAGCCGGATCTGAAAGAAGTCCGGCGGCCCTCCTGACCTGGTTGTTTTTTGTGATCAGCCCGATCTTCTGTCTGAGTCTTGGATTCTGGGTGGCGGCCGTTCGGATTCGCGACCCTTTGGCATGGCTGCTTCTTGCCCTGATGCTATGGTTTGCTGCGATGGCTGACCCCGGGGTGGAATTCTGGAAGCCGTCACTGGCCAGCTTTGGCGCGGGTTACTACGCGGCGCTGGGCTCAACCTGGCCCATCTGGATGTTTCTGTTTGGAATCTATTTCCCCGAACCGTTTCCGCGCGATAGCGGCTGGCAACGCTGGAAGTGGGTGAAATGGCCGGTGGTAGCCCCTCTGGTGTTCTTCGCCGTCCTCCATATCATCAGCGACATTGGCGCCACAGGAAACTACAAGTCGGTCAGTCTGTTGCTTGACCTAAAAACCCGACTGGGGCCCATCGACGCCGCTCTCACCGTCATGGGCGTCGCCAGCTTTTTTATTTGTATTGCATTTAAAATACGCATGGCCATTTCCCCCGATGCCCGAAGGCGCCTGCGGCTGCTTTATACCGGCACGGAGATCAGCCTGACGCCCCTTTTTGTTTTATGGATCATCACCTGGCTCAATGGCTGGGTCTTTGGAAGCCATTTCCCCAATTGGCTTTGGCTCACAGTCTTCGCGCTGGTCTTCCTGTTCCCAGTAACACTGGCCTATGTGATCGTGGTCGAGCGCGCCATGGACGTACGGGTGGTGATCCGGCAGGGTCTCCGCTACGCTTTCGCCAAGAGCGGGGTTAACGCCATCCAGATTGGATTTGGCGCAGGGTCCATTGCCCTCGTCATCTTCATTCTGCGACACCTCAGAACCTACTCACCTTCTTTCTTCCTGGTTATTGCGGCGGCGGCCTTCGTGTTCGTCAAGACTCGCCAGGCGTTCAGGAAGCTTCGCCTCTGGATTGACCGCAAGTTTTTCCGCGACGCCTACCACGCAGAACAGATTCTGAGTGAACTGGGCGACCAGGTGCGCTCCATCGTTGAGCCGCGGCCGCTGCTCGAAACCGTCTGCCGCAGCATCGCCGACTCGCTGCACGTGCCTCAAGTCGCGGCGCTGATTGGCGGCGACGGCTTCTACCGGCCCGCTTACGCGGTAGGTTACGACAGCCTTCCCGAAGTGGCCTTCCCCCAGGATGCAACCACCGTCCGCCAACTGTGCGAACAAAAGGAACCGGCCGGCGTCTATTTTGACGATCCGAATTCCTGGATTTACCGCGCGCCGGGCCTCACCGGGGAAGAACGCGCCAAGCTGGCGGCGCTTCGCGCCGAATTGCTGCTGCCTCTGACCGCCCGGGATGAACTGTTGGGGTTCATCACGCTGGGCCAGAAGCGTTCTGAAGAACCATACTCCGGCGCGGATCTGCGCCTTCTCAAGTCTGTGGCCGCGCAGACCGGCCTGGCGCTTGAAAATGCCCAACTCACGGCAGCCGTGGCGCGCGAGACGGCGCAGCGCGAGCGGCTGAACCGCGAGCTTGAAATTGCGCGCGAAGTGCAGGAGCGGCTGTTTCCGCAGAAACTTCCCGCGATTTCGGGGCTGGATTATTACGGCCATTGCCGGCCTGTGCTCGGCGTGGGCGGAGATTACTACGACTTTCTGGCGCTTCCTGAAGGGCAACTGGGCGTCGCCCTCGGCGACGTCTCCGGCAAAGGCATCGCCGCCGCACTCATGATGGCGAGCCTCCAGGCTTCGCTGCGCGGTGAAGTGGCGCACGCGGACGGCAACCTCACCCGCCTGATCAGCAACGTGAATCGGATGATCTATGAAGCGTCGTCCACGAATCGCTATGCCACGTTTTTTTACGCCCGGTATGATCCCCTGACGCGTTCGCTTGCGTATGTGAACGCCGGCCACAATCCGCCCATGCTTTTTCATTGGCGGGGCGGCAACTGGCAGTTGGAGAGACTGGAAACCGGCGGGACCGTGGTCGGCCTGATCGAGCATGCCGCTTATGAACAGGGATGCATCATGCTTGAAGACGGGAGCATCCTGATTGCTTTTACTGATGGCGTGACCGAAGCGATGAACCGTGACAACGAAGAATGGGGCGAAGAACGGCTTCGCGCGGCGGTTGAATCCGCCAGCAAGCTGAGCGCCCGCGAAATTGTGGACTACATTCTGTCAAGCGTCGATCGCTTCACGGGAGGGGCCGCACAGCACGATGACATGACGCTGGTCGTCCTGCGCTGCACATGATGGATCGTTGCGAAAGCGCGTAGCGTGGCATGCCCGGAAAATTTTTTAGCAGTTTTTCAACGCGTTGAAGTCGTGATGCAACTCTTGACCGCGCCTCTGCTGACTTCATCCCCTGCATATCCGCGCAAAATCAGTCAAAACCATCCGCTTGAAATCGGCATCAAAACCTCAGAGTTGGGGAGGGGTACAGAAAGAGTATTTTAACTGTATGGTTAATACTTAATTATCGTTCCCCTTGCCCCGACAACGCTTTCTAAAATTGGATTGCAGCAAATGTCGAGGCAACAACACAAGGTTTACATCACTCTGATTTTTTCGATGGCGCTTTCTTTTGGCGGTTGTGGCGGCGGACGCGCCACCGCGTCAATTAGCGCCTCTTCCACCGCGAATAGTGCGACCGGCCTTAATCAGATTCAACACATCGTTTTTATCGTCAAAGAGAATCACACCCTGGATAATTATTTCGGCACTTTCCCAGGTGCAGACGGAGCGACCACCGGCGTCACGTCAAACGGTCAGGTCATCCCTCTGGGTCCCATGGCCGACACCTATCCCATTTCCCCTACTCTCTGCAATACCTGGAGTTGCGCGATTCAGGCCATCGACAACGGAAAGATGGACAACTTTGGCGCGGCAGGGTACGTTCAGGCCGACGAGCAGGAAATTCCCAACTACTTTGCCTACGCCCAGAACTTTGTTCTGGCCGACCACATGTTTACATCCGTCCACGGACCTAGTTTCCCCAACCATCTTTATACTGTTGCCGCGCAGTCTGGCGGGGCGATCAATGATCCTGTCAACACGGGCGGAGAATGGGGCTGCGGCGCTCTGCCCTCAGCCACCGTGCAGGTGCTCAACGCGAACGGCTCGGTTACCAATCAATTCCCCTGCTTTGATTTCGATACTCTGCCCGATCGTTTGCAGGCCGCAAACATCAGTTGGAAGTATTACGCGCGCAATCAGGGGCAAGAATGCCCGCTGGCGGCCATTAAGCATATCCGGGAAACCCCACTCTGGACAGAGCACGTTGTCTCGGTAGATCAATTTGCCGTGGATGCCAAAAACGGACAGTTGCCGGCAGTAAGCTGGGTTGAGCCGCCCTTGAGCGACAGCGATCATCCATCGCAGAGCATTTGCCAGGGCGAGAATTGGACGGTTCAGCAGTTGAATGCCGTAATGGAAGGTTCTGAGTGGAATTCAACAGCAGTCTTTCTGACCTGGGATGATTTTGGAGGGTTTTACGATCACGTTGCGCCCGCTCAGGTTGACGCATTTGGCCTGGGGCCGCGAGTTCCCCTTCTGATCATTTCGCCCTTTGCAAGGCAGGGATACGTTTCTCACACAACGTACGAATCTTCTTCTGTGCTGAAATTCATCGAGGCCCGCTTCGGCTTGCAGCCCCTTACCAATCGGGATCAGGCGGCTAACAATCTCCTGGATAGTTTTAATTTCAACCAGCAACCCTTGGCGCCGCTTGTGCTGGAAACTCGCCCGTGTCCGTAAACGCCCCGAGGTTGTTGCAGTCGAGAGTCCTCAGACTTCCCGTTTCATTTTCCCGCTGCCTGTTTCTCAACAGCCGGAAGAATGTACTTGGTCATGAGCATTTCGTATTCCTGTTGAACGTCGTCGGTAATCTGAGACTCCGTAAGCGGACGATCATCCGCCGCTTCGAGAAACAGGTCGCCTGTGGCTCCGAACGGACCGGGGTTGATCTTTTCAAATTCCTGCGTGTCGCGCCCTCCAAAGTTGAAAACCGCCTGGGGGGTGTACGTGGCGAGCTGAGCTGGATCCATCTTGCCGACGCTGCGGACGTGAATCGTGAAGCGCCCAAAGAAAAGGTCTTTGTTGTAGACGACGTGAATGACCCGTTGGTATTCCTGGCCCGGATTCGAGGGGTCCGCGTAAATATCCGCAAGCAAGTAAAGATCGAGTTTGCCCCCGAAAGAATCGTCCAGGAGTTTATAAAGCTTGGCGGTAGGGTCGTTCGCCGAAACCGTTTCCTTCTTGTCCTTTTTCTTCCGCGGCGCAGCCTGAAGCAGACTGGGGCCAAAGCCGGTAAAATCCATTGCTGCGAAAGCGAGGATCACCACGATGAGTCGGGTAAGTCTCGAAATCCAATGTTTTTTCATATAGGCCTGCCCAAAAGATTTGTTGTTGCCCCTCGCCCGTCCAGCTACGCGGGCCTCCCTCTTCCCGAAAGGGGAGAGGGAGTAAAATCCAATAAATATATTCCCCTCACCCTCTAAAGGGAATGGGGCTTGGGGGGTAAGGGGTCCTTCAGAGCTTTGCGGGCGTCGCAAAACAACATAAACAACTGCCAAAAAGAAAAGACTCCTGACGGGGACACTGGCCTTTCAGCCATCCCCACCAGGGCCGATCCCTACACCCGTCACTGGCTCCATCCTTGCCCATCAGGAAAAGACCAGACGAGGCTTCAATTTCCAGTCGGAATTCACAAACTCGGGGGATTCAGCGAGGCAGGAAGACCGCTCTGTTCCAGTTCCCCCCCAGCCTCCGAACAAAATACTAGCGCTTTCCAGTCCCGGAGACAAGATGGGCATGCTTGTGTAAAAAGTCCACATTAAAAGATCGCTTACAGGCGCAAATTCCTCCATTAGCAGGTTGCTGAAAAGTGATTCTGAGCGCTGTCATTTCAAGCGAAGCGAGGAATCTCGCTCTGTAAATTACGGCAGTTACGAGATTCCTCGTCGCCTTCGGCTCCTCGGAATGACAGGCTGTCAGGGTCTGTTCAACAGCCTGTTAAGGGAAGACGACCATCACTCCATCGCATACCGTCAGAAATCAAAAAGGCGCTCTTCAGTAAAGCAGATATTTTGCGCGCATTTTGAGGAACGGATCGTATTCCGTCTCCCAATGCAGCACAATGTGGCGCGGGTCCTCGCCTTTCTTGATCGCTTCGAGCGCCCCTCGCGAGCCGATCAGACGCAGTGTCAAATCCAGATTAAAGCTTTTTGGAAAAAGATGGTAGAGCGCCGAGGCGAGCTCCACGCCCAATTCCGGCGAATCCAGCGCCCGGCGATCCAGCAACTGAATGCTGATTCCATGGCATAACTGGCCTTTAAACTTGGCGTCTGTGGGCGTGAAATCGAGCGGAATAAATCGCACCCCCTGAATCTGGCGGGCGTTCAGATATCCGGCTAACTTTTTGGCGTCAATCCAGGGAGCGCCGAGCGCCTCAAATGGGGTATCCGTCCCGCGTCCCACGCTGATGTTCGCGCCCTCAATCATGCCTAAGCCGGGATAGAGAATAGCTTCCGTCAGGTTACGCAGATTGGGCGAAGGATTCACCCACGTGATCCCTGTTTCGTCAAACCAGTCGGTGCGCCGCCAGCCTTGCATTTTGATCACATGCAGGTCTGCGCCAATATGGTTTTCCGCGTTAAACATGCTCGCCAATTCGCCCAGTGTCATGCCGTATCGCACTGGCAGAGGAAAATATCCGACAAACGAGATGAGATCGCGATCCAGAATCGGCCCCTGAACCGTGTAGCCATTGATCGGGTCCGGGCGGTCCAGCACGTAAACGGGAATGTGATGCTGCGCTCCGGCTTCGAGCGTGTAGCCCAGCGTGGTGATGAAAGTATAGAAGCGCACGCCCGCGTCCTGGATGTCGTAGACCAGCGCATCGATGCCGCTCAGCATCTCGGGCGTCGGGCGACGGGTTGCGCCATAAAGGCTATAAACCGGCAGTCCGGTTGCCGGATCGCGGCCAGAGGCGACATTCCCTTCCGCTGTCCCGTAAAGGCCATGCTCGGGCGTAAAGATCGCCACCAGCTTCACGCCCGGAGCATGGTTGAGAACATCAATGGTCCGCTGACCGTTTGAGTCGCGTCCGCTTTGATTGGTAATCAAACCCACGCGCTTATCCTGAAGCGGCTTGAAATATTCCGACTCCAACACGTCGATGCCCGTTCGGACGTGATCGTTCCGCAAGCGCGGCGCGCGATAACCATAGAGCAGTTCATAGTAGCCTGTCAGCGCCAGCCTGCGCGTCAGTTCTTCCTCGCTGGGAAGCCTCCCAAAGGCCGCCGCGACAATGCTGGCGATTTTGGCGCGCAACGGAATCACGTTGCCATGCGCGCCGGGATGAACGGAATTCGTGAGGATAATCACGTAGGTGTCGGAGAAGGGATCGATCCAGATGGAAGTGCCCGTGAAACCGGTGTGGCCGAACGAACCCACGGGGAAAAGCTCGCCGCGGTTCGACGCAAAAGCCGTATCAATATCCCAGCCCAGTCCCCGGACGGCCATATTCTCCGGAGGCGTCTGCGGCGTGGACATTTTCAGCACCGTCAGTGGACTTAAGATCCGCACACCGTGATCGGCGCCGCCATTCAGGATCGTTTGCGCGTAAATGGCAAGATCGTCGGCCGTGGAAAAGAGTCCGGCATGGCCGGCCACGCCTCCCATTCGATAGGATGTGGGATCGTTCACCTGATACCAGGGAATCATCTCGTTCTTCTGGTCGGGCGGCTGCGTAGGCGCCTGATTCTGGCGCATTGAGGCTGGAGGCAGAAACAACGTGTGATTCATACCCAGCGGCTTGAAGATGTGCCGCTCACAATAGACATTCAGCGGTTCGCCGGAAATGCGGTGAACCAACTCACCGAGCGTTTCAAAATTGATGTCGCTGTAGATAAAGCGCGTTCCGGGAGGAACGATGGGTTGGGTCTGGATGATCAGCTTCATGGCCGTGTCGTACCCTTGCCACGGCTGCTCAAGCGGCAGATCAGGCGGAAGGCCCGAATAATGCGTTAGCAATTCCCGTACCGTGATGGATTCTTTTCCATTCTCACCGAATTCCGGCCAATAGTCCGCAACCGGATCATCCAGGCGAATCTTGCCTTCCTCGAAGAGCTGCATCACAGCAGGCGTAGTCGCGATCACCTTAGTGAGCGAGGCCATATCAAAAAGGGTATCCACCGTCATGGGCGCGTCGTGAGGGATATGCGTCCGGAAGCCGAAGGCGCGGCGGTAAACAATTCGGCCTCCGTGTCCCACCAGCACCACGGCGCCCGGACACTCATTCTTGCGAATGGCGTCCTCCACTAAAGGGGCAATCGAAGCGAGCGATGTGGGGGCTTCTTTCGCCTGCGCCGCTGGTGACCTTCCTTTTACCCATCCCGGCGGTTGGGCGCTGCCGCCCTGCGCAGCGAACACCATGGACACTGCTAGAATGACTATTTGCGGGAACCCTTTTCGTATCATGTCTTGGCGCCTTTCTTTCAGACGGCATCGCCCGCGCGATCATGCTGATCTCGGAGCAGGCTGCCTGCTTCGCCTCGAAAAAGGGATTAAGCCGGTTTCCGCTTCCGAGGCGCAAAGCGTTTGGTATATACTGGCGCACTTCCTGAGTCAACATGAATTCCGTAGACGGCTGTCACACAGATCCTTTACGCCGCCGAGGAGAATCCGTGAAGCAAGGAGCTTGAATGAAGATCACTACCGCCGGCTGGATTGTTGTCGCCGCCTATTTTCTTTTCAACCTGCTGATCGGGCTGTATTACCGCCGCAAGGGCACCGGCAGTACGGATGACTACTTCGTTTCCGGACGGAGCGTCAGTTGGTGGCTGGCAGGAACCTCGATGGTGGCCGCCACTTTTGCCGCGGATACGCCCTTGGCCGTCACCGGGCTCGTCGCCACTCAGGGCATTGCGGGCAACTGGCTCTGGTGGGGCTTGCTCTTCAGCGGCATGATGACGGTCTTTTTCTTCGCCCGCCTCTGGCGGCGGGCGGAGATCGTCACGGACGCCCAATTCGTCGAGCTGCGCTATTCCGGTAAGCCCGCAGCGTTTCTTCGCGGATTCCGCGCCGTCTATTTCGGCATCCTGATGAACTGTTTGATCCTGGGCTGGGTGAATCTGGCCATGGAAAAGATTCTGATGACGGTGCTGGGCGTTTCGGAATTCTGGGCGATTGTCATTATTTTCGCCATCATTGCTTTCACCGGCCTCTATACGACCCTTTCAGGGCTTTGGGGCGTGCTCTGGACAGATTTCTTCCAGTTCATCTTGAAGATGACCATGGTCGTAGTTCTGGCTTATTACGGCGTGCGGGCCGTGGGAGGAATGAAAGGTCTGCTGGGTAAACTAGCCGTGGTGGACGCGCATCGAAAAGCCATGCATGGAGGGGGCACAGGATCTATTCTGGATTTCATTCCGCATCTCAATTCGCCCTGGATGCCTTTTATCACCTTCTTCGTCTATGTGGCGATCAACTGGTGGGCCAACTGGTATCCCGGCGCTGATCCAGGCGGAGGCGGCTTCATTGCCCAGCGCATCTTTTCCGCCAAAGATGAGAAGCACTCTCTCTGGGCCACGCTCTGGTTCAACATCGCTCAATATGCCATACGCCCCTGGCCCTGGATACTGACGGCGCTCGCTTCCGTGGTGCTCTATCCGCACCTGAAAGACCCCGAGATCGGCTACATCAAAGTCTGGGTGGATTACCTCCCTGAAGCGTTGGGCGGGTTGATGTTGGCGGCATTTGCGGCAGCTTACATGTCTACCGTTGCAACTCAATTGAACTGGGGGTCCTCCTATTTCGTCACCGATCTTTACAGGCGGTTCATGGTGAAGGACCGAAGTGAACAGCATTACGTCTTCGTTTCCAAAGCCGCCACGGCGGGCCTTGCCGTTCTGGGCGCGGCGGTTTCGCTGGCGATGACCTCCGTGGCCGGCGCATGGGAATTACTGCTGGCGATTGGGGCAGGCACGGGCACAGTTTACATGCTGCGCTGGTATTGGTGGCGCATTAACGCCTGGTCGGAAGTCTTCGCCATGGGTTCGGCGCTGGTCACCACCGTGGTGCTTCATCTCGGATTCCATATTACCGACACGACTGCCCATGGGTTTGCCGAATCCATCCTGATCACGGTGGGCGTGACAACCATTGTCTGGCTGGCAGCCACCTATCTTACGCGCCCGGTTTCCGAAGAAACATTGGTGGACTTTTATCGTCGCACACGGCCTGGCGCGGCCGGTTGGAAACGCATCGCCGCCAAAAGCCCGGACATCATCCCCACCCACGACGGTTGGTATAATTTCCTGGACTGGATTCTGGGATCGCTGATGGTCTACCTCGCCATGTTCGGCATCGGAAAGTTTGTGCTCGGCCCGGTCTGGCTGGGCTGGGTCTATCTGGTTGTCGCCGCGATTTGCGGATACGCGATTTATTGGGATTTCTCAAAACGGGGTTGGGAGACGTTTTCAAAGTAACCCCTAAAGGATGCTGTGGGTTGCAAAAGCGGAAGAAAGATCCACACGTGCAAATTACTGAGCGGGAAAACCCTGCCTCGGCCGCGCTGGACACGAAATCCATTCCTGAAATTCTCCGCATCATCAACCGCGAGGATCAAAAGGTTGCTCCCGCCGTAGCCCGAGCGATTCCACAAATTTCGCGCGCGGTTGAAATCATCGCGCCCGCGCTCGCGCAGGGAGGCCGGTTGGTGTATCTGGGCGCGGGCACATCCGGTCGGCTTGGCGTGCTGGACGCCGCAGAGTGCGTTCCGACCTTTGGCACCGACCAGGTGATCGGCGTGCTGGCGGGCGGCCTGCGGGCGATGTTCCGACCTGTAGAGGGCGCTGAGGACGATCCGAAACTTGCCGCGAGCGATCTCAAGCGCATCAAGTTCAGCAAGCGCGATGTGCTGGTGGGCGTCTCCGCCAGCGGCCGGACGCCGTATACCTTAGGCGGATTGCGCTATGCGCGCCAGTTGCGGGCCCGCACAATCGCCCTGACGTGCAACCCTGATGCGCCCATGAACCGCGTGGCGGATGTGTCCATCGCGCTGGTCGTGGGCCCGGAGGTGATTGCCGGCTCGACGCGCATGAAAGCCGGAACCGCTCAGAAACTCGCGCTCAATATGCTTTCAACCGCAACCATGGTGCGCCTGGGCAAAGTGTTCTCCAACTGGATGGTCCACATGCGGCTCAACAATGCCAAGCTCAGGAAACGGGCTGAAAGCATTTTGATGAAAGCCGCCAGGGTGAGCGCCGCGCAGGCATCCCGCACCATCCAAGAAGCGGATGGTAAATTGCCCGTCGCCGCGCTGATGCTGGTGAAAAGCGTTTCAAAGCGCGAAGCCCTGCGTCTGATAAGGAGTGGAGTGAACGTTGCGGCGTTATTGCGCGAAGCGCGAGCGGGGTTGAATGACTGAGAAGTTATACCTGCCTGTCATTCTGAGCCCTGCGCTCGTCATCCTGAGCGGAGCGAAGGATCACTGTATTTCGCTTAGGGTAAATTTCGAGAAGAATCTGTGTATTTGGAGAATCAAACAAAGACGGGGATTCTTCGTCGCCTTCGGCTCCTCGGAATGACAGGCAGGAGAACTTTTTCAGCAGCCTGTAGAACAAAACGGATTCCACGCATGGATAGATTTCTGATTCAAGGCGGAACGCCGCTGGAAGGGCGGGTGGTGATCAGCGGGGCGAAGAATGCCGCGCTGCCGGCAATGGCCGCCTCGCTCCTGACAGACCAGGGCGTTGTGTTGCACAACGTTCCGCGAGTGCGCGACATCGCTACGCTGCGCAGCCTGCTGGAAGATTTGGGCGCGGACTCCTCCATCACTCACGATGAAATCGGCAACACGCTCGAGATTCGCACGCGTCGATTAATTAATCCCGAAGCGCCTTATGAACTGGTCAAGCAGATGCGCGCTTCGGTGCTGGTGCTGGGGCCGCTTGTGGCCCGATTTGGCGAAGCCAGGGTTTCGCTGCCGGGCGGCTGCGCCATCGGGGCGCGGCCTGTAAATTTGCACCTCAAAGGCCTGGAAAAACTGGGAGCCACCATCACCCTCGATCACGGTTATATTCAGGCTCATGCGGACCGGCTGAAGGGAACGACGTTCTATTTCGACACGATTTCTGTAACCGGCACGGAAAACCTGATGATGGCGGCAACGCTGGCGGAAGGCGAAACCGTGCTGGAAAACGCCGCCCGCGAGCCGGAAGTGCAGGACCTGGCAAACCTCCTTCGGAAAATGGGAGCCGATATTGAAGGCGCCGGTACGCCGCGCATCTGCATTCGCGGCGTGGGTTCCCTGCGCGGCGCAGAGCATACCATTATTCCCGATCGGATTGAGGCGGGCACGTTCCTGGCCGCAGCCGGCATTACGGGAGGAAACCTGGTTCTCGAACATGTTGAACCTCAGCATTTGAACGCGATCATCGCCAAGCTGGGAGAACTGGGAGTTGAAATTCAGCCTTGCGGAGAGCATGGACTGGAAGTTCGCGGCCCCGCGACTCTTCGCGCTTCAGACGTCACCACCCAGGAATATCCCGGCTTCCCCACCGATATGCAGGCGCAATATATGGCGCTGGCCACCCAGGCGGAAGGCTCCTCCGTGATTACCGAAACCATCTTTGAAAACCGCTATCTCCATGCTCTGGAACTTATGCGCATGGGCGCTGATATTGTGGTGGAGGGGCGGCGCGCGGTGGTGCGCGGCAAGAGGCGCTTAAGCGGCGCGCCCGTGCAGGCTTCCGATCTGCGCGCCAGCGCCTCGCTGGTGCTGGCGGGCCTGGCCGCTTCCGGCGAGACCGTGATTGATCGCGTGTATCACATTGACCGGGGGTATGAGCGAATCGAGGAGAAGCTGATGCGAGTGGGGGCGAAGATCCGTCGCATGACGGAGGATTAGCGCCCTTATTGCAGACCCAGAGAGCCCAGGACGACGGTCAGCACGATGACCAGAAATACCAGGCCCGTGACCACAACGTACTTATAATCCCGGCTTGCATAAAAGGCATAAATGGAAATCAGGACGCGGGAAACCGGAGTGAGGATCAGCAAAAGCGTGGCGACCAGCATGATCGGCCCGGGCCTCAAGGCCAGAAGGCCATGCACCACCTGCGAGAAATTATAATTGCGCTCCACATAATCGTGGGTGAGCGGAATGTAGTGCGGGTGAATCAGGGCCAGCGCGACTCCTGCCGCAAAGAGCACGGTGCTCAGCAGCATGCCTCCCAGCAGCACGTCATAAACATCCGCATAGATTTTCTGCTCCGCTTTGCTGATTTTCGGGATAAACGGACTGGAAGTTTTCTCCTGCGGCATTTCGAAACCTCACGCCAGCACGGGCCAGTGAAGATGAAACTGAATGTTCAGCGCTTTTGCCAGCATGCCATACGCCAGATAGGCGATCAGGATGGCAAACAGCCACTTCAAGGAGGCGCTGTGCAGCCGATTCATCACCAGGGTGCCGACCGTCGCACCCAGCGTGGTGCCCAGCGCCACTGGCGCCACAACGTAGAAATGAATCAGCCCCGCCATAAAAAAGAGGATCGATCCCACCGCCGCCGTGACGCCGATCATGAGCTTGCTGGTTCCCACCGCGACTTTCATCGGCACGTTCATATAGGCATTCATGGCGGAGACTTTCAAAACTCCGCCTCCCACACCCAACAGGCCTGAAGCCATGCCAGCCAGATAGGCCACTCCCATGCCGGTAGGCGCGCCGGTGACGACGTAATTCACCACTCGGTCTGCCGCCTCATCGTGATAGCTGCCATGCAGGTCCAGATATGCGGAGAGGCGATCCTGCCTGGCGCGCGCAAAATCGCCCGCCGCAATGCGTTCGTCGTCCACGTTGCGCGTCGCAAAAGCTGCATAACCCATGTAGGCCAGCATCAGGGCGAAGATGAGCAACATCAGCCAATCTTTCAGATAAAGAGCCAGAACGCTGCCGGAAAGAGCGCCAATGGTGGTGGCGACTTCAAGAAACATTCCCAGGCGTAAATTGGTGATGTGCTGATCGACGTAGGATGAGCCCCCCGCGTTAGAGGTGGCAATGACGGACACCAGGCTCGCGGCCACGGCGATTTTCATGGGGAGATGAAACATCAAAACCATGACAGGAACGATAAAGATCCCGCCGCCTACTCCCAGCAAGGCTCCGAAAAACCCAGCGATGACCGCCGCAATAAGCAGAAGCAGAACAAAGGATAACGAATAAAACATAAATCAGAGCAAACACCCCATCGATAAATCCCCCGGCATTAACAGCAGCTGAAAGACAAAAACACGCTACAAAACAAAATATCACAATTTCCAGCGCGCCGAGTCTGTGTATCCCACCCGTGACATGGTGATACAAGGCAGGGTAAACTCAGAAGAAGCTGTTTCGCAGACGTTCGGCTGATCCTTTGGAAAAAGTGGGCAAGACACCCCGGGACGCGGGCCGTCTGAAGCAAGGAAACCATTCCTCACCATGAGCGCCCTTTCAAGCTCCAACCCAGCGCCAAGCCAAGCGGAGAACGCTATTGCTCTTAAAGAGCCCGCGCCTCTTTTCCCCTTTCTGGATTTGAAGACCCAGTTCGCATCCATCCGCCACGAAATAATGGCGGCAGTTTCCCGAGTGATGGAGAGCCAGCAATTCATTCTGGGCGAGGAGGTCCAGGCGTTGGAGGGCGAAATCGCCAGCCTGATCGAAGCCCGGGAAGCAATCAGTTGCGCTTCGGGAACAGCGGCGCTCGAACTCTCGCTTGAGGCATTGGGCGTAGGACAAGACGACGAGGTCATCACCACGCCTTACACTTTCGTGGCGACAGCGGGAGCGATTGCCAGGCAGGGCGCGCGCCCGGTCTTCGTGGACATTGATTCTGTAACCTTCAACATCGACCCCGCCGGAATTGAACCGGCAGTCACCGAGAGAACGCGAGCCATCATTCCCGTTCATTTGTTCGGTTTGCCGGCCGAGCTTAATCCCATTCTGGAAGCGGCAAGACGGCATCGCCTGGCCGTGATCGAAGATGCAGCCCAGGCCATCGGCGCCGAGTACGACGGCAAAAAGGTTGGCAGCCTCGGAACTCTGGGCTGTTTCAGTTTCTTCCCTTCAAAGAATCTGGGAGGCGCGGGCGACGGCGGCATGATCACAACCCAGGATCGGGATCTTGCAACGCATTTGCGTCAACTTCGAGTTCATGGAAGCCAGGAGAAATACCACTACAAAATTCTGGGTACGAACAGCCGCCTGGATGCGCTCCAGGCGGCGATCCTCCGGGCCAAGCTGCCCCACTTGCCTGGATGGACACGGCAACGTCAAGAAGTTGCATCCCATTATCGCAACCTTTTCGCTCAATATCGGTTGGAGCAAATCACTCTCCCAGCCACGCCACCGGACCGCACCCACGTCTACAACCAGTTTGTTGTTCGATGCCCTCGGCGCGACGAACTACGCGCGTTCCTGAGTGGTCGCGGCATTCCAAGCGAAATTTATTATCCGGTTCCCCTCCATCTTCAGCCCGCTTTTGCCGATCTAAACTATCATGAGGGTGATTTTCCTCGCGCCGAAGCAGCCAGTCGAGAAACGCTCGCCCTTCCAATTTATCCTGAACTGCCGGAGGAACATCAGGCTATGGTTGTGCAAGCGCTGGCTGAATTTTACAGAATCTAAGGATATCTGTATGGTTTTTGCTTTGAATCGCGGTTCCTCCAGTGATGCTGTTTCATGACGGTATGCGAGCGCTGGAGGCTGAAATTGTTCTGCCTCCCACGATCTGCAATAATCGGTATTGTGGCCCGCCAAGCCATTCGGAGTGCATCTCCGGGATTTTCAGCAGATGAAATGAATCCCCTGGAAGAGGGACGGCGAACTTCATATCAAGCACGAGGGTGAAACATCAATGCGGTGAAAGTGTATCGGGAACCCCCGGCGATGGCGCTGGCGACCGCAAATCCGCCGGCTGAAGAATCAAACTTTTTGTCGGATCCAGAATGAACCTCAGGAAGCTAACTGCCCAAAATGCTGTTGCGAACTGGCTGTCGCTGATCACCAGCAGTATTGTGGGGTTTTTATTAGCGCCTTTTGTCCTCCATCGTCTGGGGGATAGCGCCTACGGACTCTACTATTTAATTATCTCAGCCACCAGCTACTACGGACTGCTGAGTCTGGGCGTTCGATCCTCAGTCGTCCGGTACGTCGCAAATTTCAAGGCCACCGGAAACGAGGAAGACCTTTGCCGCGTGGTGAACACCTGCTTCTTCTCATATCTCGTCTTGGGATCCCTAGTATTCGGTCTGACCCTGCTAGGTTCGGCTTATGTGGATGCCTTTTTCAAAATTTCCCCTTCGTTCCTGCGCGACGCTCAGCTTCTCTTCATCATTTCAGGAACCGCGCTAGCCATCAATTTTCCGCTCAGCGTTTTCAGCGGGATTTTGGAGGGACTGCAGAAGTTTTATCTGATGAGTCCCTTTGAAATTTTCTGCACTTTGCTCCGCGCGGGGCTCGTAGTCTTCTTCCTGGACCGCGGGTTGGGTCTGCTGACCGTGGCCCTGATTACCTGCGGGATCAACATGGTGCTCTACAACGTCTTCTGCATCATCGTCGTGATGCGCATTCAGAAGCTTCATTGGGGATTGAGGTTCATCGATCGGCGGACGTTCCGTCTGGTTGCCAGTTATAGTTTAAACAGCTTCGTCGTCACCTTATCCGGGATACTCCGTGGCGGGGCGGAAAACATTGTCACCGGAATTTTCATCTCGCCTGCCGCAATCACTTTTTACTCCATCGGAGAGAAATTATCCGAGTATATCGGGCGAATCGTACGCAATCTTGCCTTCATCTTCATCCCGATGGCCAGCCACCTGCACGCCACCAACGACGAAACCCGCATGCGCAAGCTCTTTGTGGAAGGCAATCGTATCTGCACTTTCATTTCCTTCCCTTTTGCAGCCTTGCTGATCATTATGGGCAAGCCCATCATCTCGCTGTGGATGGGCCCCCAATACGTCGCCAAGAGTTATATCATCCTGGTTTTACTCACCATCCCTGCAGCCCTCTGGTTTTCTCAGGCAACATCCACTCGAATTTTGTACGGCATCAACCAGCACGTTTGGCTGGCGAAAGTGTATCCCATCGAAGGCGCAGCGAGTTTGGCGATCAGCCTGCTTCTCGTACGCCGCATGGGAATCGTTGGCGTAGCAATGGGCGCGGCCATCCCACTGGTCTTTACGGGCATGTTTGTCATCGCGCCGCATCTGTGCAAGATTCTGAAGATGTCTCTGCTGCGGGCATTCGCCCAGACGTATCTGCCACCTCTCGGGATGTGCGCACCTTTAATCTTTGTCCTCATGCTTTTCAGATGGTTTTCCCCGACACCCGATCTCAGCCTGCTGATCGTACAGGTTGTCTCAGGCGGAGCCGTTTATGCCGCAGGACTGTTCTGGCTGTTCCTGACTCGCGAGCCTATGGGGATCAAGATGCGCGGCAGGCTCTTGCAATACTTACCCAGAACGTTCAGCCATCAATGAATTTACCCTTGCAGTCTCCTAATCGCCGAGCCTATGGACACCAAGGTGAAAGTCCCAACTCATAACCCGGAGGGCGCGAGCGCGCTGCTAAAAATCGAACATTGGAAGCCGGCGAAAGAAACGATCGATTTCATGTTGGGCGGCAGGGTCATGAAGACCGCCGCTTTTCCTGCCGTAGTGTTGGACGTCCCATTTACCCAACTGGAAGCGCCCATCGACCAACTGACACTCCCCTGGAAATCATTGCCGGATGGAATCGAAGCGGCGGTCCTTCCGGCGCTGCCGGTCACAGTTGACCCTCCACGGCTCACTTTACTTCCTGGCTTTATCCGATACGTCGTGGGCTCCAAGGACCGGTATTTCGTGGATTTTCAGGGCTCTTTCCAGGATTATCTAGATCGGCTTAGCCAGAACGCGCGGCACAATCTAAGGCGCCGCATCCGGCGCTTCACGGAATTTTCCGGAGGACAAATTCAGTGGAAAAAGTTTCGCTACGCGGACGAAATGGCTGAATTCCATCGCCTGGCCAGTGAAGTTTCAACCCGTTCGTGGCATGTGGAAGTGGGTGGACCCGGCTTTCAGGGCGCTGTGAAAGAAAAAGAACTGATGGAGTTAGCCCGCAACGACCGTGTGCGGGCTTATATTCTGTTTCACAACGACAAGCCCATCTCATTCGCCTATTGTGTGGCGCAGAAGGAAAACCTTGTCTATAAGATGATTGGATACGATCAGGAATATGCTCAGTGGTCGCCCGGCAACGTTTTATATTATCTGTTCATGGAGAGCCTGTTCACTGAAGGGAATTATCGATATTTCGACTTTACAGAAGGCACGTTAGCTTACAAGGATCATATCAAGACGGGATCGATGCGATGCGCGCAGGTTCTGTATTTACGCCGCAACTTCAAAAATCTTGCCCTGGTTGCATCTCATTTGTTCCTCGAACGCTTCTCTCTCCGCCTGGGCAAGCTGATGGAGAAAATTGGGTTGAAGCGCCGGATCAAGAAAATTATCATGGGGAAATACGCACGGCCCGGCCAGGTATGAAAGCAAGCCTCATTAAAATCGCCAAGCGCCCACCCGTCTTCACCCTTGTGACCAGCGCAACCGCAAGCCTTCGAGTATCCCGCTGGCGGCCCTCCGAACCAGCAGTTCACGCCGGAAACGCAATTTCTCATCAGAAGTGACCGGCCATTTGAGCAGGTTTTCAATGAGCTCACGAAAGAGATATCTGGGAATTCCCGCATAAAGCGTGGAGTTTTCAGGCCAAATCCGGGCCTTCATCATCATCCGGCCACTGTCACTGAACCACTTGCGGAAGTACCCTTTGGTCAGGCGGTGAGGGGCGACAGGATGGTAGACAATAGCCTCCGGAATGTACATGATCTTCTCGCCGGCGCGAATCAGCCTGTGACCGAACTCATCGTCTTCGTAGGACGCCGCTGACTTCGCGCTGACACCCACTTTCGTCTCGAACAAGCCGTACTTTTCAAATGCCTCTCTCCGGTAAGCTGCGTTGGCGCCGATTGCAAAGTTCAGATCCTTAGGCTTTTCACCCAAATCGAGATGCACCACCGCCTGCTGACCTTCCCATTGAAACCAGGAGGGCAACGGACCATCCCAAACGGGGATGATCTTTCCACCGACAGCCATACAGCCCAATTCTTCAAGCCCCCGCTTCAAACTGACCAGCCAGTTCGGGTCAAACGTCACATCGTCATCCGTGAAGGCGATGATTTCACCCC
>CADDZJ010000069.1 GCA_902812415.1 Acidobacteriota bacterium | reverse complement strand
CACACGGGCGACCTACTCTCCGAGTGGCCGAACTGAACACAATTTGCGGACAGGCCAATTCGGCGGCGTTGAACGGCCGGTGCGGCAGAATAGCACTCCTCGCGATGGCCGAGCGGCCTTATGCTAGGTGCCGGCTTTCTTGCATTGCGGCTTCAGGTTGATGATGCAGAAGAATTCGGAAAGCGACTCCGTGCGTAATCAGCAGCAGCGGCACTATCAACGTTGGAAGGAAGAATGCAGCTCCCAACTGCCCCGCCAATAGTCCGGCGTGATTGGCTTGGTAGAAAGCGTTGAGGAGATCGGCTGAACCCCAGAGGCTGAAGATCCACGCGGCGCCCACGCCAGCCGCACTGGGCAGCAATAGCAGCGAAAGCAACGCAAGTATCGCCGCAATGATGTCCCCATAGGCAGCGGAATGCGCGAAGGCGGGCGGCAGATCGGATGACACGACGCCGGGAACCAGGACTGCCAACCCGATGAAGCGGAAGCTGTGCAGGATGAGCAGAGGCCGCAGCGCTTCGGCCCGTTGCCGGAGGCGGAGTTCCGGCCAGATATATCGAGCGGTGACTATCCCCCAGGCGATGAAGCTGAATGCGATGCTCACGAAAAACCAGATCATCTGTTGTGGCATGATGAATATCTCCTTTTTAGAATTCCAGCCATTGACCGCGACTGGTAGCGGTGATAGGGACCTTGTCGCTGCCCGGCACCGCGGGCTTGGCGGCGTCAGAGATGGCGTGCTCGTGCCGCCAGACTTTGGAGTCGGGCGCGAACTGCGGATCCGACGGGAACGGACAGCGCAGTTGGCGGTCGTAGCGGTCCAGATTGAAGCCGGGGCTGAGCGGCGCGATCATGAACTGGGTGAATTCGCGAAGCCAGTTGCCAAAGGGCCGCTGGTTGCGCAGGAGCGCCGCATAGCGATGAGCGATCGCTTCCAAGTCCTCGGCGGGGCGGCCGGCCACATCGAGCACGTCAGTGGTTGGCGCGCCCAGCTCGAAGGCGCCACGTTTGTGATCGTCAATGTAGTAGCGGACCCCGTTCAACGCGTCGATTGGATAGCCGATCCTTCGTGCGGCCTTCATGAACAGCCAGGTCGGCGTCGGCACGACCCTGACCGATCGCCCAACAGCGACACCGCGGGAAACACTGCCATAAGAAAAGGGATCATGATTTTCATCGGCTTATCCTCTCGATTTAGTCTGGCACGTTCCGCTTCTTGAAAAGAGTACGACCGTACTCTTTTCAGATAAAAAAATTACTCTTCAGCGAAGCACTTTATGAAAAAGTTCCTCGCCTCCCTCAACCTCTGCTCACGCTCTTCAGGGTCCGGAGTAACGCGAACCAGCATCAACACCCCCGCCATACTGGGGAACAACAACCGAATCTTCGCGAGTTTCTCTTCTCGCGTCGGACCCGGTACAAAGGGCACAAGCCGCTCACGATACGCTTCCAACAACGGCTCAATTTGTTTCCGCACGGACAACGGCTTTCGCGCAAGCTCCGGCCCAAGGGTGGAGAGCACGCAACCGGTTCCCACCGAATTTGCGTGAGGTACGCTTAGATAGCGTTCGATGATGGCCCGCAGAGCCTGACCTTCGGGCGCGGACTTTGCAACCTCCACCATGCCTCTTCCCGTCTCGTCGAGTGCCCGCGCCACCGCTTCGACGAACAGGTCGTCCTTGCTCTTAAAATGCCGGTAGAAGCCCCCTTTCTTGAGGCCTACCTTCTTCATCACCGTTCCGATGCCGCTGCTATCCCCGCCCCGCTCGCGAAAAGAGCGAGCGGCCGCGGAAAGAATTTTCTCGTGGTTACGCGCTTTGTGTTCCCGCGAGTATCGCATGACTTAAGAGTACGCTCGTATTCTAATGCCTGTCAAGGACAAAATTGATCGTGCTTGCCATCATCAATACGCGCCACAGCTCGAGAGGCCAAGGGCTAGCCTGGCGCGACGTTTCAGGACGCTCTCTGCATCTGAGCCTTTAGGTGTTCCAGCCTGGGCCGAAGGGTCTCCCTGCGATCTTCAAACGTCGTGAGCGGGGTCACGACCGTTTCCATGCGCGGCCATACGGGCAGGCTTGTAATCAGATCGTCTAAGTCCCGCGCTGACTCAGCGGTGACGATGAATGCGAGCCCAACGGCGGCGCTCATCGGCCCGCCGGCAAGGATCTTTTTCCCGTCTTGCAGCTTCTGGCACTGCTCCAACGTCGGGTAGATGTACTGCTCAATGAAACCAGTCCCCTCTTGGTTAGTGATTGGACGATCCTGAGCCACGAGCTTCATTTGAACGAGATATTGCATTTTCGTTGTCCTTTCATCGGGTCATGTTGTGTTTCGTAACCACAAAGTCTGATGGCCATGAGCCAGATCACGACGGGAAACAACGGGCGAAAGAAAGCAATAACCGGGGCGAGCCCCGAACTCGAATCTTTCGCCTGAGGATCGCCAAACGAGATTGGTCTCCTTGCGCAGGAACCGCAGCCAAGTCTGGCTGTCAGCCGTCAGTCGCAAGTCCGGCGCGCCGATGTGACCCTCGGATACTTCGATCTTCTTGTCTCGAATGATCACCGTCGCCTTCACTTCCTCCTGGCCCGTGAACGTGAAGTGATAGGTCGCGTTCAACCCCTCGGATTTGCCGCGCTGAAACACGAAATTCAGCCCGCGCAGAAACGCGCGAATCGTCCCTTGTCCGGCGAGACCATTCGACACCCGCTTCGTAGCCTTGTGCGGGAAACGGCGTGCAACGTAATCTTCGGAATCGGAGCCGGGAACTACGTAGACCGTTTCCACCTTGTCCTGCAGCGGCTTGACCACGTCCTTTAGGAATTCCTTGCGGTCGGTCAGAAACGGCCCAATCACATCCTCTCCCGCCGGGCAAACCGACAAGCAATACGCCGCTTTGTAGTTCGCGCCAAACGACAGGCTCTGCCACATCGAGACGGATTCAGCGCCCGAAACTTTCTTGCGGTAATCGAGAGCATCTTTGCTGTCCGCGATCTTTTCCACCCAGTCGTTGAATCCGCCCATGAATTCGCGGTAGTTGTGCGTATAGCAGGCGGAAAAGTTGAAGCTGCCATCGCTGCCGATTGCTCCTGTGGGGCATGCCGCAACACATAACTTGCATTCCAGGCACGGGTTGTAATCGATTGGACGCGAATACTTGGACACCTCCGCATCCATGAGCACCGTTCCGAGCAGGATAAAACTCCCGAGCTTCGGGTGAATCACATTGCGATGAATTCCCATGCGCCCCAGCCTGCGGCAACCGATACCGGCTTGTGGGAAACCACCCACATTTTGGTTCCCCAGCGATCCGCTTCCATGGGGAAGCCCACCGCGCCGCCGTTCACGGCGCGCACACCCATTCGCTCCAGCGCCGCCACAATCTTGCGCGCGGCTTCGTTGGCTTCATCCGTCGCGTGATGGAATTCGAGATTGGCGATCGAGCGCGCCGGCGTGCGAATATTCTCCCGGTTCATACGCACCACGAAACTGATGAGCGTTTTCGTCTTGGGGAGTAGCCAAAGGATGTCCGCCTTCTGGTCGGCGATTGCGGGTGAGTCAATCTCGACGAAACCCGCGTCGTCCACCCCGGCTTCCAGGCACACCTGGCGAAGCCACTCGCGGTCCACAGTTTGCGGCTGCGTCAGGGAGTGGCCTGCGGTCTCCCGTTCCTGAAATTGCTTTACGGTCGGATGTTCAGCGAGCTGCACTGGCGATCCTCCTTCACGCGCGTTCTCGAACCCAAGTCTGGGACATTGCAAATCGTTCCGAGGCCAGGCGCTGCCTGAATTGGACGCCGTGCTCGGCCTTCCAGCGTTCGTTTGCCATGGCGAGGCGCGGCGCTGGCGGCATAGGAAAGCGCAGTTCGCGGTCGAGCCTTTCCGGGTTGTAGCCGCGGCGCAACGGGGTACGCATGAAGTCAACAAAACTGCGTAGCCAGTTGCGGAAATTTCTCTGGACTTCCGGCCGGGCGGCATACCGCCGTGCGGTCGTTTCGAAATCCTCGGCGGGACGGCCTGTCACTTCCAGAACATCATTGGTGGGCGCACTCAAAGCAAATGCGCCTTGCTTGTGATCTTCGACGTAATAGCGGAGGTTGCTCACGAGGAAAGCGCCAACGTTCGCCGTGGGCGCGGCCTTCAGGAACATCCGCCATGGCAGGTCAATGCGACGGACCTTCCTCCCCAGCACGCGGCTCAGGATCTCGGCTACGTCGCTTGCTGAAAGCAAAGCCGGTCCCGTTGGCCGGTACTGTCTGCCGGCGTGTTTGTCGGGATTCAAAAGCGCGGCCACCACGACTCGCGCAATGTCCTCATTGGAAGGGGGCGCGTCCTCGCTATCGCCCGTTATGTCCGGGAACACGCCGAGATGAGCTGCGTAACCAATCATCTGCAGATAGTTGTCGGCAAAGTATCCCGGGTTCACTCTCACATGCGCCACTCCCGGCATCATGGAGAAAACCTGATCCGTGAGCCAGGCTTGCCGTGTTGCCACTGAAGGATGCGTCGGGCTTGCCAGCTACTGGCCGAGGCTCACCACAGCTTCCAGCTTCGCCTCTTGCGCGGCCACCGCGAACGCCGTGGCGCTTTGGACCATGTAAGGATCGTAGAAGGGAAGATAGTAGGCGCGCTGCGTCCCGCGCATCGCGGCGAGCAACTGATCGGGGTCGAACATGTCAGCGACCACTACTTCGGCCCCCCTGCGTTCCAACGCCGCGCTGCGGGCGTCTTCCGAATGGACCACGGCCCGCAGCGGAACACCTTTCGCAAGAAGTTCATCCACCACCGCGCGTCCGGTTCTGCCGGTAGCGCCTGTCACGAGAATCTTTGGCTGTCTCACAGCGAGTCTACTTATTGAGATTTTGTCCTCTCGAAATGTTGCGCGCTTCACGGCTTACTTCTGCTGCGATGCACCGACCAGCAAAGCGCCCAGGGGCATTAGCGGACCGATGGGAATGAACTCGTGATCCATCAGATTTTCTTTGGAGAGTGGCAATCCATCCATCATGGCATGCGCTTCGGCCGCGTCCTTGCAATCGAGGATAAGGACAACGCCCTTGCCGTCGCCGCGCGAGTACCATTGCTGAATCCTGCCATCGAGGTAAAGCTGCACGGTCGCTCGGATTTCCGCAGGCATGATCTTCATGACCTGTTCCCGCGTGACCCCCGACTTTGCCGTAAGCAGGACCAGAACCCCGGTCGTCTTGGGCCCGGGGCTTGGGGATTGCTCCTGTGCCGGCTCGGCCATCCCGTGTCCGGCCTGGACGACGGCGTTTGTCACCAGAGTGTTTGTTCGTTCCATATTTCCTCCTTCTCCTTTTCATGTATATGTATACGCATCTGTTCCCTAAGCTGGACGAGACTCACTGCTGCGCTCCGAGGCCCATCAATGCCCTCAGCGGCATCAAGGGTCCGAGGGGAATGTACTCGTGATCCATCAAGTGTTCCTTCGCGAGCGGCAGCGCTTCCAAAATGGCTCGTGCCTCGTCCACGGTCTTCGCGTCGAGCAGGATGATGACGCGTTTGCCATCGCCGCGCGAATACCACTGGCGGATTTTCCCGTCGAGGTAGAGCTTCACAGTTCCCCGAATCTCTGCCGGTATAACGGGTATGATTTGTTGAGCGGTAACGCCCTTCTTGGGAGTCTCAATGACCAGCACTGCGCTGGTTTTAGGTATAACCACGTTGGGCAGGCCTGAGGCGACCCCGGACTGAGATTGCGTGGCGGACGCTACCGGTAGCGCTGCCATGAGAAAAGGGATCATGATTTTCATCGGCTTATCCTCTCGATTTAGTCTGGCACGTTCCGCTTCTTGAAAAGAGTACGACCGTACTCTTTTCAGATAAAAAAATTACTCTTCAGCGAAGCACTTTATGAAAAAGTTCCTCGCCTCCCTCAACCTCTGCTCACGCTCTTCAGGGTCCGGAGTAACGCGAACCAGCATCAACACCCCCGCCATACTGGGGAACAACAACCGAATCTTCGCGAGTTTCTCTTCTCGCGTCGGACCCGGTACAAAGGGCACAAGCCGCTCACGATACGCTTCCAACAACGGCTCAATTTGTTTCCGCACGGACAACGGCTTTCGCGCAAGCTCCGGCCCAAGGGTGGAGAGCACGCAACCGGTTCCCACCGAATTTGCGTGAGGTACGCTTAGATAGCGTTCGATGATGGCCCGCAGAGCCTGACCTTCGGGCGCGGACTTTGCAACCTCCACCATGCCTCTTCCCGTCTCGTCGAGTGCCCGCGCCACCGCTTCGACGAACAGGTCGTCCTTGCTCTTAAAATGCCGGTAGAAGCCCCCTTTCTTGAGGCCTACCTTCTTCATCACCGTTCCGATGCCGCTGCTATCCCCGCCCCGCTCGCGAAAAGAGCGAGCGGCCGCGGAAAGAATTTTCTCGTGGTTACGCGCTTTGTGTTCCCGCGAGTATCGCATGACTTAAGAGTACGCTCGTATTCTAATGCCTGTCAAGGACAAAATTGATCGTGCTAAGCCCCCGCCGCTGCAGCTCAAAATGCCCTTGAACGGCGCAAGGACAAACTTAAAAACCGGAGGTCTGCGCTATGCTGCTGCTTTGCAACTCTGCGGTTTGCGCCGAATTCGGAATAGAAACCGCAGAGTTTCTGACATACGAAACTCTGCGCTACCCCCCTACGATTTGTCATGCTCAATAGCACGCGGTTTCAGAAGTTCCCGCGCGCATGGATAACCGTTTCCGGCTATGCAGGTCACAGCCCCGGTTAGCTGACTATACGTCCACTGACACGCTGTGAAGGACCTCTTTTCTCTAGCGACGTTGGGAAACTCCGGCTAAAATGCGGCTATGCCGAGTGACGCCACAAACAAAGCAACGAGGCGGGAGTGGCGCGAACTCGGCTTCTTCTACGAGCAGGACGATCAAACCAAAGTATGGAAGCTGACGGGTTCTCGGGGAGGCTTACTGCGTTTTCGGGACACCCTTCTTGCATATGTGGCTGATCCTCACAATGCAGTGAAGCCGGAGCACGAGCACTAGGGCCCCTATTCGTATCTTGAAGTTACGACTTGGCTAGAACCTGGGTTCGATGATCGTGCAATTCGCGGCCCCTTGGTGGACTTGGAGCGACTAGCGAAACTGATCGAAGCCAAACTCGCCACAGCGCATCCTGGCTCGTCTGTCCTGATCCAGGAGGAGTTCGCGCCCAACAGTCCATATGGTCTAGTTCTCGATTTGCGAGAGGATGGGTTTGATCCCGCGACGGCCGATCCCCTTCTACCCGCCGAGGATCTCCCTCACGTGGACATATAACGGCCAAACCGAAGGCAAGGCAATTGGCCGCGTAACGGCCTTCCGCGGAAGTGGGAATAGGAAACCAGATTTGAGTGTCCTGCTGATCATCTTTCAAGCTGTTTCACTTTGATACAGGACTGAAGCGCCTCAAAGTGATCTCCTGTAAAAATAAAAAGCCCCCGGGAACTCGACCGACTCGAGCAACCCGGGGGCCCGGATGCTGATGGGATTGGCTTTCTCGCTGGTTCCGCGAGAGCGGGTGCTGACCAGCGCCGCGAGCCTCTCCACGCTCCATGTAAGCGTCGGGCTTTGCGCCCCACGCCGTGCCGCCGGTCAGGGCGGCCTTAGAAGAGGATTCCAAAAGCCAGCGCTAGCACGCGCCTAAGCCTCAGCACCCTCGCTAAGTTTACAGTCCGTTGACATGGATCACCTCCTTTCTAGCGTTGAAGCGATCATAAGGATCGTTCCTCTCCCAAGTCAAGGAAAAAGAATCCAGGGTCGTCGATCAGTTTAATGTCGAGGCGGCTTGATGCCGCCACGCATGGCGGGGTGAACCCGCCGCTGTCCCCCTAAACGGACCCACGACCGAATCCAGAGATAAACCACTGGCGCTTCCCGCCCGGCGAGCCGCGGGACAACTTCCCGCGTCAGGGCCTGATATAATAGGTGCAAACGATATGTCCCCTATGCGTCGCCCGTTTGCCGCATTGCTTCTGATCTTGGCCGGCGCGGTGGTTCCAGCCAGGCTTTGGGCGCGCCATCATGATGACGCGGCAAGCCTCACTGCGCACATTCAGCGGGAAAAAAATCCGGTCAAGAAAGCCAAACTGGAAATCCGCCTGAGCAAGCTGGAACTCGAGCAGGCGGTTAGCTCCTACGACCACCGTCAATTAGACCCCGGAAAGCAGCAACTCGCCGCGTTTCTCAGCAGAGTGCAGAAGGCGTGGGGGCTCCTGAAGAGTAGCGGGCGCAACGCCGCCAGCAAGCCCGACGGCTTCATGCAGTTGGAGATCGCGTTGCGAGAGGACGCTCGTTCCTTAAACGATCTGCGGGAGCGGGTCGCCTATTTCAATCGCGCTCCCATCGACCAGGCGATTCAGCAGCTCAATCAGCTGCATTCTGACGTGCTGATCGCGCTCTTCCCCGGCGCGGCTCCTCCCCCTGCCCACGCCAAGAATTCCAGGATGGAGGCAAGCCGGGCGACGAACGGGAGCGCAAAACCATGAGAACGCTGCGCTCCGTTGGCGTCTTTTTAGCGCTCGCGCTGGCTTTAACCGCAAGCGCGCAAGGCCCGCAGCGGGCGTCACTCCCAGAAGCCGAGGTTGAAAAACTGCGCGATACGCAAGACCCGGGAGAACGGATTAAAGTTTATCTTCAATTCATGCAGGAACGCCTCACCCAATTCGACGAATTCAGAAACCGACCTGTTGACCCGCGATATCGGACCGGGAAGTTCCTCGACGAGGTGCTCGGGCAATATATCGACCTGGATGACGAGCTTAAAGACTGGATTCAATATCAGTACAATCGCGATGGCGATATGCGCAAAGGGCTGCACGCGTTGCTGGACGAAGGTCCACGGCAACTCGCGCAATTGCAGCACATCCGGCAGACGCCGGACCCTTACGCTTCGCGTTATTCTGACAGACTCCAGGACGCTGTCGCCGATCTCGAAGACACGCTGGATGGCGCTGCCACGGCTTTAAACGGACAAGTCAAGAAGATGGGCGAGTTAAAGAAAGAGGAAAAGGAGGCGGGCAAAACCTCCAACACCGCCATCAAGGAAGAAAAGAAACGGATTAAAGAGGAGGAAAAACTGCGCAAGAAGGAGCGAAAAGAGCAGCAGGAAAATTGAATCACGGTGTGATAGATTCATGAATGATATGCAGACTGCAGCGCCAGACAGCACAGCCGTGCGGGTGGCCTTGTGGCGAGCCCTGCACGTCCAGGTCGATCCGCCGCCGCACGTGCTCAAAGACGAAATTGGCCTCAAGCTGGCGGCCCCGGACGACGGCTGGCGGCGCCGGCGGGACTGCGATCCGCACCTCACGAGCCGCTTCCGCGCCTCCATCGTAGCCCGCACTCGTTTCATCGAGGATCTGGTTGCGGAGCAGGCTGACCGCGGCGTCCGCCAATACGTTATCCTCGGCGCCGGCCTCGACACCTTCGCTCAGCGCCGGCCGGAGATTGCCTCCCGCCTCCGGGTCTTCGAAGTTGACCAGCCTGGTCCTCAGGCCTGGAAGCGCAGGCGACTGATGGATCTCGGCTTCGGCATCCCAGAATGGCTCCGGTTCGTGCCGGTCGATTTCGAGGCGGATGGAGCCTGGTGGGAGCGGCTGGCGGCCGCCGGCTTCGACGCCGGCCAGCCGTCGGTCATGGCGTCCGCCGGCGTGAGCATGTACCTTACCCGGGACGCGATCGCGGCCACCTTGCGCCAGGCGGCGGCGCTCGCCCCAGGCTCCACGCTGGTTATGACGTTCATTCTGCCGCTGGACCGCGCCGAACCCGAGGAGCGTCCTGGGCTTGAGGCAGCGGAGAAAGGAGCGCGAGCGAGCGGCACACCCTTCATCAGCTTCTTCACTCCGCCGGAAATGCTGACCCTGGCCCGAGAAGTCGGTTTCAGGGAAGCCCGGCACGTCTCGGCAGCCGATCTTACCCAGCGTTACTTCGCCGACAGGACAGATGGCCTTCGGCCGGGCTCGGAGGAATTGCTGGTAGCGACTACCTGATGAGAGGGAATTTGCCGACGGATCAGTGATTCACATTCAGTCGCCTCATGACTTCATCACCCAACCCTCACCTCAGTTCCCAACTACCCCTTCCCTTTCATTCTTCTCCGACGCCGGAAGAAATCTTCGCCCGTGTTTTCCGTCGCGTGCGCGCCGGAAAACCGCTTTCCAAAATCCGCGTGACTTTCCGCGAGTGGGCGCAATTGCGGAGCACCATCCGGCTTACCCATGCCGGCATTGAAGTTGAAATCTCCGATACGCTGCAGGACGCTTCGGCCACGGTCCTCGAAGCGCTGGCCGAAATTCTGATCTGCCGCCTGAACGGTTCCCGCCCTTCCCGCGAAGCTCGCGCCTGCTACCTGGCATGCATCATGTCGCCGCCCATGCGGCAGCGCATCAACGAAGCGCGCCGCGCGCGGGGATTTAAATTGATAAGGCCCGCCCAAGGGCGCTGCTTCGACTTGCAGCAGATTTTCGATCAACTCAATGGCGACTACTTTCAGAACGAACTGCGCGTGCGGCAGATCGGCTGGAGCCGAAGCCCTTCCCGGACCATTCTCGGCCATCATGATCCCGCTCACGAAACCATCACCATCAGCAAATCGCTGGACAAACCTGCGGTTCCCCGCCTGCTGGTTGAATTCATCGTTTTCCACGAGATGCTGCACGTTCGGTATGCAGTTGAGCGAAATCACCATCGCCGGGTGATTCACTCCGCGCAATTTCGCGCGGCGGAAAAGCAGTTTGCCCATTACTCGGAAGCGCAAAAACTTCTAAAGTCCGGCAAGTGGGGAACGGGATGGGAAGGCTGAGTTCCTTCTGCCGTCAAGGAAAACCATTTCTGAAATCTTCTTTCACCAGATTTTTCTGATCGATGCTCTCATCGACCCGCTTTTGTAGTACTATGCCCTGCTGAAAAGATGTCAATGCAGCGAGGCTTTGATGACGAATCTGACACGACGGGACTTTTTGAGACGATCAGCGCTGCTGGGAGTTAGCGCTGCGACGATAGGGGCCAGCGGAATCGCATCGGCCCGCGAGCCTTCTATCCCGTTTCCACGGGCGCCGCGGGCGCGGCTTTCCGTCACCTCCTGGCCCTTCCGCGCCTATATTGACAGCCCTACAAATCACTATCGCGATCCTAAAAAACCGGGGATGGACCTGAAAGATTTCGCGGCCATGGTGGCGGAGAAATTCAGCATCCACAACATTAATCCGCTCAGTTGGCATTTCAGCTCAACCTCACCGGCATACCTGGACGCATTCCGCAAAGGCATTGAGAAAGCCGGCTCGCACTTGGTCGGGTTGGGGCTTGGCGGCGGCGGCTTCTACGATCCCGATCGCAGCAAGCGGCAGCAGGCAGTGAACTACAGCAAGCGATGGATCGATATTGCGGTCATCGTCGGCTCTCCCAGCGTGCGACCACAGATTGATGAGTCCCACCGCATCAAGCCGGATGTCGATCGCGCTGCGCAAACCTTCGGGGAAGTCGCCGATTACGGGGCCAGGAGGAATATTGTGGTTAACATGGAGAACGACGATCCATTCACCCAAGACCCGTTCTTCATTGCGAAAGTGATCGAGAAGGTGGGTAACCCCTACCTGCGTAGCCTGCCGGACTTTGGAAATTCCGCCGTGAAAGGCGCCGCCTTCAATGAAAAGGCCATGGAAGTGATGCTCGAACACGCCTATAACATGACCCACGTGAAGGACGCCATTCAGGGAGAACATGGCGAGGTCTTCAAAGTGAATCTTCAGCAAATATTCTCCATCGCCAAGAACAAGGGTTACCGCGGCTATTTTTCGATGGAGTACGACACCGATTTTGGAGATCCGTTCACCGGCACGCGGAAATTAATCGAAGAAAGTTTGAAATGCCTGGCATGAGATCGAGCGAGCAATCAGCTTGGACCATAGCGCGACAGAGCCGCAACCAATATGGCACGGCCGTCTCGGCCGTGGGCACGGGCGGAACGCCCGCGCCACGCAAGGAAAATTTATGCAAGCCGAAAACATTTTGACCATATTTGACCCTTAGTAGTACAGCACCGCTGTTACGGAGATCATTGATGCGCTTCAGAACCGTTTTACTCGCAACTCTTTTGGTGATCCTGGTTGAGGTTTCAATAATCCCCCGCGCTTTTTCGCAAGCGCTCACGGTAGCCTCGCCCGACAACAAAATTTCACTCAGCTTCGATTTGAAGAGCTTGCCCGCGCCCTACGCCTCCGGCCAGCGCGCGTACTACCGAGTGACCTATCAAGGGAATCCCGTGCTGACGGATTCGCCCTTGGGTCTGGATTTCGTCGGCGCTCCGGCTCTGAATCACGATTTTTCAATCCAGAGCAGCAGTATGGCGTCGCACGACTCTTCCTGGCAGGACAGAATCAACGACAATCTCACCGTGCGGGATCACTACAACCAACTCACCGTCCGGCTCGAAGAACGCCAGGCGCCACACCGGCGCGTCGAGCTGATTTTCCGCGCCTACAATTCGGGAGTTGCCTTCCGCTACTTGCTGCCCAGGCAGCCCGCGCTTGGAAAGTTCGCGCTGGCCGGAGAAGATACTGGATTCTATTTTACGCAGGCTGCGCCTGCCTTCGCTCTCAATCTCGGGAGCTTCACCACGCCTTATGAAGGCGAATTCGAGCGCACTTCCCTTGACCAGTTCAAACCCTCATCCATCGTCAACCTGCCCTTGCTGGTTCACATCCCGAACGGGCCCTGGGTGGCTCTGCTTGAAGCCGATCTCGAAGACTACGCAGGAATGTACGTGGGCGCAGCAGCTGGTTTTCCAAACGGTCTTGCCAGCAAGCTTTCGCCGCTGCCTGATCATCCCGGCACCGCCGTGATCGCTTCGACGCCGAAATCAACCCCCTGGCGCGTCATCATGATCAATCCTCGCCCCGGCGGATTGATCGAATCCACAGACCTGATCTTGAATTTGAATCCGCCCTGCGCGCTGAAAGACACTTCGTGGATCGAGCCCGGCAAGACCGCCTGGGACTGGTGGTCCGGCGATTACGATACCGATGTGAATTTCAAGCCCGGTATGAATACCCCGACGCTTGAACACTACATTCAATTCGCCGCAGACCATCACTTGCCTTATATGCTGATTGATGCCGGCTGGGCGCGCCATTCCAACCAGCAAAAAGGTTGGGAAACCGCCGATATCACCCACTGGAATTCCAACGTCGACTTGCCTGCAATCCTCGCCTTCGCCAGGCAACGCCACGTCAAAGTCATCTTGTGGATGCACTGGAAATCCGTGAAAAGGCAAATGAATCAGGCCTTCCCGCTGTTTCAGAAATGGGGCGTGGCGGGCGTCAAGATCGATTTCATGAACCGTGATGACCAGGAAATGGTGAACTTCTACTACCAGATGGCGCGCACCGCAGCCCGGTATCATCTGGTGGTGGACTTCCACGGCGCGTTCAAACCCACCGGCATGCGCCGGACTTATCCCAACCAACTTACGCGCGAGGGCGTGATGGGCATGGAATACAGCAAATGGAGTTATCGCACAACGCCCTACCACGATGTGATCCTGCCGTTTACACGGATGCTGGCGGGCCCCATGGATTACACGCCGGGCTGCTTCAATAACGCCACTAAGGAACAATTCAAACCCCGCCAGGTCAATCCCATGTGCCAGGGAACACGCGCGCATCAGCTTGCCATGTACGTGGTCTTCTTCAGCCCGCTTCAGATGCTTTCGGACTATCCTGAGATTTACGACCACAGCCCTGGCATGGCGTTTCTGGATCAGGTTCCGACCGTCTGGGATGAAACGCGGGTGGTGGATGGCGATCCGGGCGAATATGTGACCATTGCGCGAAAGAAAGGGGACAAATGGTATCTGGGAAGCATGACCAATTGGACGCCCCGCGATCTGGATATTCCACTCGATTTTCTGGGCGCGGGCACTTACCAAGCGGAAATCTTTGCCGATGGCCCTGATGCCGCGCAGAATGCGAAGAGCCTCACAATCAGCAAGAAGTGGGTGAAAGCCGGCGACCATCTTTCAGCGCGCCTCGCCCCGGGCGGCGGACTGGCTGTGATCTTCACTCTCGCTCCCGGCGCACCAGGCAGCCACTGATGGGTTTATACTTCAATGGGTGGGATGCCTTCGACGGGTTGCTGAAAATTCCCCTCTCTGTCATTCCGAGGAGCCGCAGGCGGTCCCGAGTTTGCGAGGGAGAAATTTCTGTATTGGTTTGATTCCTGAAATATAGGACTCTTCCGCTTCGCTTCACTCATCGTCAGAATGGCAGAGGCGAAGTGCCTACCACGGTCACGCTCAGGTTTTTTCAGCAAACTGTCAGCTAAGGAGAAGAACCTCATGGCCTATTGCCCGCAGTGCGGCGTGGAATACCGGGAGGGAACGGTTCAATGCATAGATTGCCGGATTCCCTTAAAGCCGGGACTTCCTCCTGAGGACTTCAAGGAACGCAGAAAGGAAGACGCGCACCCCCAATTGATGAGAATCCGCGTCTTTACCGGCCCCACGGCGGTGATGGAGGCCGACCTTGCCCGTAATTTGCTTGAAGCCGAAGGCATTCCCTGCGTTATGCCTGGCGAGTACACGGCGGAGATGTTGCCCGGCGTCGAGCCCATTCAGGTTTTCGTCCGCGAAAACGACGCAGAACAGGCCAGCGCAATTCTTCAAGCTTACTTTGACACCCCTCAGACTGAAACTTCCGACTGATGAAGCAGGAGAGGAACTTACCATAGAAGGCACAGAAGCGCACGGAGAAGAAGCCTCTGTGGTCTCTGTGCCCTCTGTGGTAAAAGATGAAAGAATGTTTGCAATAAAGACCTCGATGCGCTCCGTCAGCGGGACAAAAGGTTTTTGGCGGCAAGTTCGGCGGATTTTACTTCGGCGGGCGGAAGTTCGCGCTTGAGTCGCGCGATCGCCTTGTGCACTTTCCTGGCGCGCGCGGCGGATTCGGCGGACGGCAGCTCTTCAAGATACTTCTCGTAAGCCTCTAACGCGTTCTGTTTCAGGCCCATCTTGTCATACACCTTGCCAAGCCCGAGATAAGCGGGAGCGTAATCCGGCTCGGATTGCACGGCCTCTTTGAATCGGCTGAGAGCGCCTCGATAGTCCTTCTTCCGCAGATAGAAGTTTCCGATTTCCACGGATTTCGAGGCAGGGGGGGGATGATACGTCCAATCTGAAATGGAGTCATCCAAAGATTGGCGCGACTGTGCGCGCGTCATCACAGCAATCCCGCCGAGCAGGTTGCAAGCGAGGATTCCGACGCTCAACGCTCGCTTCATAGTGAAATTTTGCAGCGCGCGGCAGAACGTGTCAACAGGCGGCCCCATCATTTTCGCTATGTAATTCACGCTTGTCCCTGCCGCTCGCGCGAAGTAGGATAATGACCTTTGTCAAAATGCTTTGGTTAAAGGAGACCCCTGTGACCCAGAACCTCTCGCGTCGAGACTTTATGCGCAACGCAGCAACCTTCTCTAGCGCCGCATTTGCCGCGCGCCACCTGACGCTTGAAGCAGACCCCATCCCTTCGCCCCCGCGCCCTGCGCCGCCCAGCGACACCATCCGATTCGGGATCATCGGCGTGGGCATGCGAGGCGTGGACCTGCTCGCCGCATCCCTCAAGCTTCCCGGCGTTCAATGCGCCGCCGCCTGCGACCTTTACAGCGGACGCCGCGAACTGGCGAAGGAAATCATCGAGAACGCCTCTGTCCCGGTCGCTTCGCGCTATCAGGACCTTCTCGATAACAAGGAGATTGACGCCATCATTGCTGCCGTTCCCGACCATTGGCATATGCAGCTCGTGGTGGAGGCTACAGGCGCCGGAAAGGACGTTTATTGTGAGAAGCCCATGAGCCATACGGTGGCTGAGGGCTTCAAAATGGTGGAGGCGCAGGAAAAGAACAACCGGATTGTGCAGATCGGCAGCCAGCGCCGCAGTTCCATTGGATTCGCCAAGGCCCGCGAATTGGTACAACAAGGGGCCATCGGCGAGGTGACGCTGGTGGAGGCGACTTTGGGCCGGAACGATCCCTGCGGGGCCTGGGTCTACACGATTCCGCCTGACCTTTCGCCCCAGACTGTGGATTGGGAAACATGGCTTGGCCCCGCTCCGAAGCGTCCTTTCGACGCTGTCCGTTGGACGCGCTGGCGCTGCTTTCAGGACTACGGTGAGGGCATTCCGGGCGATCTCTTCGTCCACGAACTCACCGGCTTTCACTACGTGATGGGCGTCCAGGCTCCGCCCCTCCGAGCCATGTCAACCGGCGGGCTTTTTCGCTGGAAGGATGGCCGCGACGTGCCCGATCAAATCTCGACGCTCTACGAATACCCCAACTTCCGCGCGCTGGTTCACGTGACGCTGAACACCGACATGCCGGAGTTTACTCGTTTTTACGGCACTCGCGGCTACATTGAAGCTCACGGCGAAGGCGAGTGGGTGATGATGGCGCCGCAGGATGGCCTCGACCATGAGCCTTGCACCCCCGCCTGGCCCAAACCGATGAAGAAGGAATATGCGGAGAAATGGCTTGTTGAACACGGGCTGAAGCCGGGCCAGGGAAAAGTGATTGAAGCTCAAACTTATAGTACACCGCCAGATTACGACACCACCCGAGAACACCTGTGGAATTTTTTCCAGTCCGTCCGCACCCGACAGCCTTCAGTTGAAGACGCCAACTTTGGCAATAACACGGCCATTGCGTGTCACATGGCGAACTACTCTTACTTTCACAAGTCTATTGCCATCTGGGATGCGAAAGCTCGAAGGATTAAAACATAGGCGGGCCTGCGATCGGGCGCTGAAAATTCAAACGCCCCTCCGGATGGCTGGTCCAAAGGGGCGCAAACTCAGAAGGAGGCTTCTTCCGGCTCCGGCCCGCGCCATGAAGATTGGGGGCAAGAGCTTCTTGGCGCGGCGCCGTAAAATGCCGGTGCGTATCCTACTTATTTATCCCAGTGGAGCGCTTCCGTCCAATCAATAATATTTATACATGCTATTAATATTTTCTGACGGGGAGCAATTCCAGGTACTTTTAACAGGTTGCTGAAAACGATCCTGCCGCTGTCATTCCGAGCGAAACAAGGAATCTCGCTTTGAAGATACAATACGCACGAGATTCCCCCCTCGCAAGCTCGGGACCGCCTTCGGCTCCTCGGAAATGACAGTCTGCTGGAGTTTTTCAGCACTTGCTGCCGCGACGACCGGTTGGCTCCCTCCTTGCGCGGATGTAAGATTTGAATCAGGGAACCGGGTGAAGCACTGAACATAAAGGCTGGGATGAAACACCTTACTCAAACCAGGTTAATCCACGCATGGAAGATATCGCTTCTGGCGGCTGGCTGGCTGGCTCTTTGCCTGCCAGCTCAGGCGATGATCCCACCGCAGACTGCAAGCCAGCCACTTCAACTCTTAATCTCGATTGAGCAATCAAGCTTGGCCGAGCCGTTTCCTGCGCGCATCACCCTGCACTTCCACAATGCAGGCTCTCAAGCCTTGTGGCTCTACACCCCGATGCGAGATGCGAGCGAGATAAATTTCGTCTCGGGAGGGTCGAGCCTGGCAGTTCACCTGGAACCTGTGGGCCAAAGCATGCCCAGTAAAATGGCTGCGGCCCCAGCACCTTCAGCGCCTCCAGCCGGAGCATCCGCTCCGGAGCCTGGCGCAGCATCTCCCGCGGTGGGCACGCTGCTGCTGAGCGCCGGCTTTCCCCATCCCAAGCTTGTCGAGATCGCGCCGGGAGGCGACTATGAGGAAACCGCTGTCATCCATATTACGCCTGCGACGCTTCCGACCCAGACTGGATCCCAGCCGGCTTGGGGCAACTATAATCTCTCTGTCGCTTATAGCGCGGCGTTTTCCAACGCCAACTCGATCAACCAAAACCTGGGCGTCCACATCTGGCAGGGAACCCTGAATAGCAATTCTGTCCAACTGACGCTCAGCCCGCCGGCTGCCGCAAGCCATGGCAGCATCTCCGGCACGGTGCTGGATCACGATATGCGACAGGATGATGGCGTTCTGGTTTCACTCAGCGATTGGAACGAACACCTGGTCGCCCAAATGGTGACGGGCAACGACGGCGGCTTTTCGTTTACGAATTTGCCATACGGACGCTATTGGGTGACGGTGCGAAGGCCCGGAGCCGCCGAAGACCGCGGCTTCTTTGAGCATGCTGACCTCACAGCTTCCCAGCCGGAAGCCAGGCTCAAACTCATTATGCTGAACGAAGAGATTTATGAGGAGAAGCAGTTGCAGCACAAACCGGTGCTTTTTCGGATTACGAACGGCGCGGGGAATCCGGTGGAAAATGCGACGCTAGAGGTTTTGTGGTCAAGCGGAACCGTCATCAATCACCTGAAGCAGAAGCTTGATTCCGACGGACTGGCGGTGCTGAACCTGATCCCCGGGACGAACTATGTGACCATCGTCAAGCACGGTTGCCCCAAAGAAGACCGCACCGCCGACGTTGCGCCGGGGGGAGGAATTGATGGATTCAGCTTTACGCTTGAATGTCAGAAATAAGGCAGGATTGCGAACTGTGGCGCAGGCAGAAACGTCCTTTGCGGCGGCAGGAATCTTTCTTACTTCAGTTCTTCCATCACCTGATCGAGCGCTTCCCTGCCCGGGCGCACTTGCGATTCCGGCAATAAGGCCAACGGCTCATCCACCAGATTCAACAGCTCGATGAAATCCTTGCGCTGAGTATCCACATAGAGCAAGCCCGTCAGGACTTCACCCTTTCGCTGGGATTCATCGAGCACCCGCAGCGCTCCAATCTTGCTAGTGGGGTCGTAATCCACGTTGAGCTTTTTCAGCAACAGGTGAGAACCGTCGTGCAAGGTCACGTCGCGCGTCGTGCCCGGCTCGTATTCCACGGAGATATCCTCGAAAAAGGGCACAAAGCTGACCTCTTCAAGCGTCGACTCATGATCCTTCACGTAAGCATAGCTTTTGGTCGAGCCTTCATGATCGTTAAAGGTCACGCAAGGCGAGATGACATCCAGCATAGCCGTGCCTCGATGGCCAATGGCGCCTTCGAGCAACGCCAGCAACTGCCTCTTGTCTCCTGAAAACGAGCGGGCGACATAAGTGGCGCCCAACTGAATGGCCAGCGCGCAGGTGTCGATGGGGGGAAGATCATTGACGACGCCGGTCTTGAGTTTGGAGCCGACGTCCGCCGTGGCGGAAAACTGACCTTTCGTAAGCCCGTAGCAGCCATTATCCTCGATGATATAGATCACCGGCAGGTTCCGCCGCATCAGGTGCACAAACTGTCCAATCCCGATGGAGGCCGTATCACCATCGCCGCTGACGCCAACGGCGATGAGCGTATGGTTGGCCAGCATGGCGCCGGTGGCAATGGAAGGCATACGTCCATGCAGCGCGTTGAATCCATGCGAAGTGCCCAGAAAATAAGCCGGACTCTTGGACGAACAGCCGATGCCGGAAAGCTTCGCCACGCGACGCGGCTCAATGCCGAGTTCGTAGAAGGCTTCGACCAGGCGCTCGGAAATCGCGTTATGTCCGCAGCCCGCGCAAAGAGTGGTCTTGTTGCCGCGATAGACCGCAGGCTCTAACCCAATGCGATTCACCTTTTTGGGCGGAGCTGCGGGCGTTGTGGTGGACATCAGCTATGCTTTTGCCTCCTGGGAAATGATGGCGTCCGTGACGCTGCGAGCGTCAACCGGCAAACCGTTATAATGCAGAACGGAGCGGAGCCTTGCCACATCTTCCGCATCCACTTCAATCTTCAGTAGCGAACACAATTGCGCATCGCGGTTCTGCTCCACCACGTAAACACGCCGGTGGTGATGGATGAACTCCTTAATCTCCTTGCTGAAAGGAAAGGCGCGCACGCGACAATAATTGGCCTTCACGCCATATTCCCTTTCCAATTGGTCCAGCGTTTCCACAATGGCCCAATGCGTGGAGCCGTAAGCGATAATGCCCAGGTCGGCGTGATCCCTTTCCTCAATAACCGGCCCGGGAACCTTGGATCGCGCTGTCTCAAATTTTAAATCCAGGCGATCCATGTTGTGTACATAATCCTCGGGCTTCTCGCTGTAGATGGCCTTCTCATTATGGCCGCTGCCGCGCGCGAAGTAGGCCGCCGCCGGATGATCCGTGCCGGGAATCGTGCGGTAAGGAACGCCGTCTCCGTCCACGTCACGATACCGGGCAAAACCGCCCAGGCGCTCGAGATCATCCGCGCTTAGCACCTTGCCTCGCGCCAGGGGTTTTTCCGGATAAGCAAACGGCTCGGCCATCCAGTGATTCATTCCCAAATCAAGATCGCTCATCACAAAGACAGGCGATTGCAACTCCTCAGCCAAATCAAAAGCCTCCATCGACATGGCGTAACACTCTTCAACGGAGGCTGGGAAAAGCAACGGATGCTTCGTATCGCCATGCGAGAGAAACGCGGTAGAAAGCACATCGCCTTGCATAGTCCGCGTGGGGAGACCGGTGGAGGGCCCTACCCGCTGAATATCAAAGATCACGACCGGGATTTCAGCGTAATAACCAAGTCCTGAAAATTCCGCCATCAGCGAAATTCCAGGCCCCGAAGTGGAAGTCATCGCGCGCGCGCCAGCCCAGCCGGCGCCCAGCGCCATTCCGACCGCCGCCATCTCATCTTCAGCCTGGACAATCGCGAAAGTCGCCTTGCCGGTCTGCGGATCGATTCGGAACCGCTTCATGTAGGCAATCAGAGTCTCGCAGAGGGAAGAGGACGGCGTGATCGGATACCAGCTCACCACCGTCACGCCGGCAAACATGCAGCCCAGGGCGGCGGCGGCGTTGCCTTCAATCAGGATCTTGCCCCGCGTCTGATCCATCCGCTCGAGAAAGTAGCGGTCCGCTTTCTCCAGGTGTTGCTCGGCATATTGGTAGCCCGCTTCAACAGCCTTCCAGTTCAGATCGGCCGCCTTGACCTTCTTCTTGAACTGCTTGCGCAGCGCCCTCTCAATCTCCGCCATCTCAATGCCCAGAAGGCTGGCCAGCACGCCGTCGTAAATCATGTTGCGCACAAGCTTGCGGAGCTTCGCATCGGGACAAATAGGCGTCACGATCTGATCGAACGGAACAGGGTAGAAAACAAGGTCATCGCGCTGGCTGCTTAAATTCAGCTTTTCATCATAGACAACCGCAGCGCCGGGCTCCAGGCCGCGCAGGTCTTCCGCGGCAGTCTCCGGATTCATCGCCACCAGGAAGTCAATCTCCTTGCGACGCGCGATGTAGCCCTGTTTCGAAGCGCGAATGGTAAACCAAGTGGGAAGGCCGGCAATGTTCGAGGGGAAGAGATTCTTTCCTGAAACCGGGATGCCCATTTGAAAGATGGCGCGCAGCAGCACCAGATTGGCCGACTGGCTACCCGAACCGTTCACCGTCGCCACCTGGATGCTTAAATCGTTCACCACCCGGTCCCTGGCCGGGGTTGCTTCCCTCTCCGTCACCATAAACTGCGTCGATGCCATCTCACTCCTTCAGCAATAGTTTGAAGTGCGCCCTGGACTCGCAAGGATCGATTACAGAAGCATAGCGCTTCAAATTCCCTTGCTACTGAGGTTTACCAATTATCCCGTTTTCTGTAGCGCCGGTGTCCTCACCGGCGTTTTTCGGCGCTGGGGACAGTGCCGCTACAGTTTTCGTTGTCACGATAATTTGTAATTCTCAATAGATTCACTCCTTCAACAGGTTGCCGACAACATTTTGGACCTTCACGCATCAGAGCCAAGCAGGAACCACAGTCCTTTTTTCATTATAACAAAACCGGCTTGCAGGGTCTGAAATTCGCAGTGAAATGGGAATGCAGAGAACTCGAATGCGCGAAGTCAGGTGCGGATGGGAAGCAGGTTCCGAAACGGGGTCCAGTGAGCTTTAATGTTTTGCTGAGCCCGCTCGCCTGCCGTTCTTTTTGAAATCCGTAAGACGTCTTTACAGAGCCTTTAACGCATGAGATGCGAAAGAGAAATCAGCAATGCGCTGGAACGAGGCTACCCCACAAAAGCTGAAAAATGACTCTAGAAACAGCTTGGCTCTGTTGACATCCTCAGGAAAATAGAGCGATGCTTCAAGCGGTACAAATTGAAACTCAGCCCCAGCAACAGGGCTTGACGCATCTGCATCGGAAGCGAGCGACCCGGCGCC
>CADDZJ010000068.1 GCA_902812415.1 Acidobacteriota bacterium | reverse complement strand
CGCGCAATTGCCTTGTGCCCGGCGTGAGTATTTCCGGATATCAGGGATGGGGAGAAGGCTACAATGCCACGTCGCTTTCTGACCTATGGGAATGGAAGGCGGATTTTACAAAGATGTATTCCAAGCACAACCTAAGCATGGGAGGGGACGTGAACCGTTCGGCCTTTATTTCGCCGCTTAACGGCGCGAGCGCCAGTTACAGCACGTTCCAAACTTCTAATCTTGAGACTTCCGTGGGGGGCAACGGAATGGTCTCGTTCCTGCTGGGCGTGCCTGACGGCGGGGGCGAGCGCAACGTGCTGGAGCGCGAGCACGGGGGATGGGTGAACGGAGTCTACATCCAGGACCAGTGGCGGCCCAGCGACCGCCTCACGTTGAATATTGGCGCCCGCTACGACTACACGCTGTTTCCCATTTATGGCAAAGGCCCCTCGGACCCTAACAGCCTGGTGGGCGATCTCGACCTCAATAACGGAACCTACATCCTGGCCTACAACGCGCCTTCCTGCATCGTTACCGGCAAACCGCCCTGCATCCCGGGCGTGGGACTACCACCCCGGGTCACCATCACGACGCCCAACGGCAGGATCATCCATTCGACGCTGGATAACATTCAGCCGCGATTTGGAGTTGCTTACCGTCTGAGCCACAGCAACGTGATCCGCGGCTCGTTCGGCAGATTCTTCGATAACTGGGCGGCCGTGAACCAGATGGCTCAGAACTATGAAGGCACATGGCCCAGCACCGGGCAACTGCTGGCCAATAACCTGAACCAGCAAAATCCTGTCATTCCCGCTGAAAATCCATTTCTGGGCGGCGCAGCTTTGCCTGCTCCCACTCCTTTCCAGCAAGTCCAGTGGTATATGGACCCGCTCATCCAGAATCCCTATGCCTGGCAGTGGAATTTTGGCATTCAGCACTCGCTTGGCCAGAACACGGTTCTGACCGCGAATTATGCGGGCGCTACAGACATTCGCCTGGATGAAGGCATCTACTCGAACGTCGCTGTAACCCCCGGGCCCGGGGATGCAGCCGCCGTGACCGCACGCCAACCCTACACTTACATTAAGCCGACTTATTATGACCGGAGCGTCGGCAAGGGTTATTATCATGCCTTCCAGTTTTCCCTGGACCGGAAGACCAGCAAGGGCCTCACGTATCTGATCTCCTACACCTACTCCAAGATGATCGATTACGGCTCGGATGGATGGTTTGGCGTGGAAGGCACATCGATCCAGGACCCGTACAATTTGAAAATGGATAAGAGCGTGGCGGGTTTCGACCTGACGCATATTTTATCCGCCAGTTGGACCTATGAATTGCCTTTTGGAAAGGGTGAAAGGTTCCAGACCGGCAGCAAGGTGGTGGATGCCATTGTCGGGCCGTGGCAAATCAACGGCATCCTGACCTTGCAGTCGGGCGCGCCCTACTTTGTGGGCTCAAACAGCGGCATTCCCAATACGGGCAACGTCTTTGAGCGGGCGGACTTAACAGGCGCTCCCATTACTCCTTCAAATCAGTCGATTGCTGAATGGATCAACCCCGCGGCGTTTGCGAATCCGGCGCCTTTTACTTTTGGCAATGAAGGACGCAATATCCTGCGGCGCGATTGGTACCGGAATCTGGACCTCTCGCTCTTCCGCGATTTCCCTCTGACCGAATCCAAGAAATTGGAGTTTCGAGCTGAAACCTTCAACACGCCGAATTGGGTGGTGTGGGGGCGGCCCAACACCAGCATCGGCGATCCGAATTTCGGTGTGATCAACAGCATCGGCAACAGTCCGCGGATTATTCAGTTCGCCTTGAAGTTTTATTTCTAGTCGCATTTCATAAGTACCTGGACCGAACCCACGGGCGGGATGCCCCTGCCACAGGTGTGGCATGGCCATGACCACACATTGTTCAGAAACGTTGGTGGCGCATGTCCAGTAGTGCTGCTCGGACGTAGGGCGCGCGCCGCGCGCCCCTACGGGGTAAACGATGCTTCGCTGCGTAATCGCGGTAATATAAGACCAGCGATGCGAGCCTATATTCTGATCAATGTAAAACCGGGAAGAATCCGCGAGGTGCTGAGCGCAATCGGCAAGCTGCCCGGCGTGCAGCATGCCGATGCGTGCTGGGGGCTTCCGGATGTATTTGCCTACGTGGAAACCCCTACTGAGCACAGCCTGCACACGCTGGTGATGGATAAAATTCAGAAACTGGAAGGCGTGGAGCGCACGGAAACGCACATTGTGGTGGAATGAAGGGTTGTTGCAAGCGAACGAGAGACCGCCTGTTAACCTGAGGTCACTTCAGGGCCTACAAGCTCACTGGAGTGGGCAAGGCAGGTTTGATTTCTTCCGGCAGCCTTGGCGCGGTAGAGGGCCGAGTCGGCGGCGCGCAGCAGGGACTGAAAATCATCGTGACGAGCCCCTCCGCTTGATGCAACGCCTAAACTCAGGGTGACCGTCAGATGATCACCGGGAATCTCGATGGGCGTATGGCTGATCTCCTGGCGAATTCGTTCCGCCTGCTGATGAGCGCTTGACGAGTCGCTATCGGGCAGGACCATCACAAATTCCTCGCCGCCATATCGTCCGATGGAGTCATACGAGCGCACGGAAGCCAGCATTCTTTTAGCGACACACCGCAGGACCTCATCCCCCACCATATGACCCAGGGTGTCGTTGATGCGCTTGAAATGATCGAGGTCCGCCATGACGACAGAAAGCGAGCTGCCGGTGCGGGCGGCGCGAGCGCATTCCCGCTGCAAAATGTCCAGAATACCGGCGCGATTCCAGACTCCGGTGAGATGATCGTGCGTCGCCTGCTCGCGCAGGGCCTCCTGCGCAGCCAGCAACTGACTTTGTAGTTCCAGAATTCGTCTCCCCGTGCGAACGCGGGCGTGCAACTCCGAGGCGTCAAAGGGCTTGGTGAGATAGTCATCCGCGCCCGCTTCGAGGCCGATGACGATATCCTCCTTCTGGCTCTTGGCGGTGAGCAGAATGGCGTAAACGTAGGATCGCTGGGAGCGATGCTCTCGCAAACGGCGGACTACCTCAATGCCGTCCATGACCGGCATCATCCAATCGAGGATGGCAAGCTGAGGAGCGTTTTCCTGTTCAAGCGCCTGCCAGGCTTCACGCCCATTGTGGGTAACCAGCACCTCGTATCCCCATCTGTTCAAGTGGGCCTGAAGGACGCGCCGGGAGACCGGGTCGTCCTCGGCGATCAGGATGCGCATCGATGTGAGTTCATCACGACTCATGGCTGCGTTGATGATTGCTCCGGGCGCCCGCCGCGCGCCCCGACGATGTATCCACCCGGGTCAGGCGGCTCTACCGGCTGATGGCATCATGCCGTGACGGCACAAAGCGATGGATCATCTCCAGAAGTTCATTTCTTTGAATGGGCTTGGAAAGGTATCCATCCATGCCTGCTTTCAGGCATCGCTCCATGTCTCCCTTCATGGCATGCGCTGTCAGGGCGATGATCGGCAGATGCTCGCCGGACGACTTTTCCATTTCTCGAACGGCGGCAGTGACTTCAAATCCGCTCATGAGAGGCATCTGAACGTCCATCAGCGCCAGGTCGAAGCCGGAAGGCCCGGCTTTTTCCAGGGCTGCAAGCGCCTGGTGGCCGTTGCTCGCCACCTCCACCACGTATCCCCGCTTCTGCAACAGGTAAAGGACCAGCTTTTGATTGGCGGGATTATCTTCTGCCAGCAGAATACGAATGGGGCGGCCCTCTTCCTGAGAATCTGAAGCGGCTGGATGATCCCCATTCCGGCCAGCCGGCTCCGGCTTAAAGTCCGTCGCCTCCTTTTCCTGAACGACCCGAAACGGCGTGATGAAGTAGAAATTGCTGCCCTTCCCCTCTTCGCTTTCGACCCCGATGACGCCGCCCATCATCTCAACGATCTTTCTCGTAATGGTCAGACCCAGCCCGGTGCCTCCATATTTCCGTGTCGTCGAGCCGTCCGCCTGGGCAAAGGCTTCAAAGATGGCCTGCTGCTTGCCAAGGGGAATTCCAATTCCGGTATCAACCACCTCAATCTGAAGAGTGGCCTGCTCCCTGCTGAGGGATTCGGCCTTCACGCGGACTTCCACCGATCCCTGCTCTGTGAACTTGATGGCATTTCCCACCAGATTGGTCAGCACCTGGCGCAGCCGTCCTGAATCACCCAACAATATTTCCGGCACCTGGGAATCAATCTTTGAGGCGAGTGTGAGACCTTTTTGCTGGGCGCGGATGGCGAGGGGCTTGAGGGTGATCTCGAACAGGTGGCGGAGATCGAAGGGCTCGGACTCCATCTCAAGTTTGCCGGCCTCGATCTTGGAGAAATCGAGAATGTCATTGATGATGGTCAGGAGCGAATCAGCCGAAAGCTTGACCATTTCAAGATATTCGCGCTGTTCGAGGGTCAGGTCCGTATCGAGCGCGAGTTCCGTCATGCCAAGAATGCCATTCATGGGGGTGCGGATTTCGTGGCTCATGTTGGCCAGAAATTCGCTCTTGGCCTTTGAGGCAGCCTCTGCAGCCTCGCGAGCCTTCTGCGCTTCCTCTTCAGATCTTTTCCGCGCGGTAATATCAATGGCAATTCCAATCAGGCCTGTGACTTCGCCTTTGTCATCACGGCAGGGCACAACCTGGCACTCGTAAATTAATCCGCTGACTTCCTGAAGCGCGACAAATGGCTCGCCGGAGATGGCGCGCTCGAAGTGGCTTGCAATCCCGGGAAAGAATCGATCCAGCGTCCGGATGGAGTGGCCGACAACCTGCGCGGGCTTCATCCCCAGGGCTTCGAGTCCCTTGCCTTCGCAGAACGTGAAGACTCCCTGCCGATCCAGGGCGAAGAGAATAACCGGCACGTTGGTGACCACCGCGCGCAGCCGAAGCTCGCTCTGCTTCAGGGCTTCCTGAGCCTGGATGCGCTCGGTGATATCGCGCGCGAACCCCAGGATGCCGACCGGCTTTCCATCCTGCGTGATGGCCCGGGTGCTGACGTCCAGAGTGATGCGAGACCCATCTTTGGCGACGATCACCAACTCATAAATGCCCGGACTCTTTCCTTCGATGGTCTGTTGAATCCAGCGCTTCACCGCCTCGCGCTGCTCCGGCGGCGCCAGTTCCGCGATGTGTTTTTGGAAGAGCTCGCGCTGGGTGAAGCCGGTGATCAGTTCTCCCGCCTTGCTCCAGGTGATGAGTTTCCCTTCGAGGTCGTGGGTGTAAACGATGTCGCTGGAGTTATCCAGCAGTTCGCGGTAGCGCCTTTCGTGGAGTGCTTCGCGGCGAGTGGAGCGGCGCACAAATTCCGCATATTCGCGCTCCTTGGATTTCAGCGCCCAGATTTTCTGGATCAAGACCAGAAGGACGGCCACCGTCAGCGCCGGCCACCAGCGGGAGCCCAGGAAGGACGCCCACCAGGAATGGAGGGAAAGCAGCGGCCCATTCAGAAAAGAATGGGGAGTCATCGTCAGAGTTGCGATAATTCCCAGGCAGGTGAACGGCCTTGGGTTCGAGAAATGTTTCATAGGATGAGCTATTCAGCAAACGTCGCCGGGCTTCTCTTGATGTGCCGCCCGGAGCTTTAAAAACGAAAACCCACACCGCCGGGTCTAGTCGTATGTCACATCGATATCCGGCCTCAATCCACGGGCGGGACGCCCGTGCCACGGTTGTGGCGTGGCCCTCCTGGCCATGACCACCCATTTTCCAGAAACGTTGCTGGCATATATCTAGCCCGGACGCGTCGTTTCCAGTTCAGGCTTGACGATATTTTCGTAGCAATTCGGACAAATTCCGTGAGTGAACTCCGCCTCGGTGTTTTCTGCGATATAAGTCTCAACCTGCTGCCAGTAATTGCGATCATTTCGGATTCGCTTGCAATAGGAGCAGATGGGCAGCAGGCCCTGAAGTCTCTTGACCCGGCTCAAGGCGTTTTCCAATTCGGCAATCCGTTCCGCCAGGGCCATTTGCAACCCCACCACGCGTTCCCCAGTGTGAATTCGCGCCCGAAGCTCCTGATGGTTGAAAGGCTTGGTGATGTAATCGTCTGCGTCAGCCCACAAACCTTCGATAACATCCTTTTTATCCCCGCGAGCTGTCAAAAGAATGATATAAACCGGCTTCAGCGAATTCTTTGCCCGCGTCTTGCGGGTCACTTCGATGCCATCCATCCCCGGCATCATCCAGTCCAGAATGGCCAGCGGCGGAGCATCCTCGCTCTCAAGCGCTTTGCAGGCCGCCACGCCGTCTTGAACGGCAGTCACCTCAAAACCCCAGGAGCGGCACAGGACCTCCAGCATGCGGCGGGAAACAGGATCATTCTCAGCAACCAGAATTTTCATGGAACGTCATGGCCCCTCCAGCGATTGCTCCCATCCTTTGCAATCTCTAATATTTATCGGCAGGAGAGTATAAAGACTGGAGTGAAATGTGAGGGGCGCTATCCTCTTGCTTTCGTGGCGGTTTTTGTTTGGAATCTGGAATTTGAAATTTAGCTTTGGCTACGCTGCTCCATGGTAAGCTCGGTGCTGTCATGCGTTCTCGAAGCGATCAAAAGCTGGCTGGCTACGCCATGCCTCTTGAAAAGTCGCTCGGCCGGCGCCATCCGGAACCCGCTCACCCTTACCGCGACGACTATGAGCGGGATCGGGACCGCATCATTCACTCTCGCGCTTTTCGGAGACTTGAGAACAAGACTCAGGTTTTTACCAAACGTCATTCCGACCACTTTCGCACGCGGCTCACGCACACGCTGGAAGTGGCGCAAATCAGCCGGACGGTGGCGCGGGCGTTGCGGCTCAATCAGAGCCTGGTGGAAGCGCTGGCTCTGGCGCACGACATCGGGCATCCGCCGTTTGGTCATGCCGGCGAAGAGGTTTTGAATCAGCTCATGGCGCGCTACCAGGAGGGGTTCGATCACAATCTTCACGCCTTGCGCATTGTGGAGCGGTTTGAGCAGAAATACATCGACTTCCCTGGCCTCAATTTGACTTTTGAAGTCCGCGAGGGGATCGTCAAGCACTCGCGCGACTATTTTTCTGAGGAGCATCCGGAGCTTTCGGAATACCTTCTTGATCAACGGCCGCCGCTCGAAGCGCAGCTTATTGATCTGGCGGATGAAATTGCCTATAACTGCGCGGATCTGGATGACGGCTACGAAGCCCGTCTCCTCAGTTTGGATCTCATTCGAGCCCACGTCCCGCTCTTCGATGAGTTTTTTCGCCCCATCTGGCGTCAACACCGCAACGCTCTCGAAAAGTTGCAGTTCAATGAGGCCTTGCGCCGCGTGGTCAATGCGCTGGTGACGGATCTGATTGAAGCCACGCGCAGCCGACTGCGGATGCTCAAAATCAATTCGGTTGAGAAAGTGCGTCAATGGGATTGCCGGTTAGTCATTCTGAGTTCGGATATGGCCAAGGAAAACAGAAAGCTTAAGGAATTTCTTCAGGCTTATCTTTATGCCCATCCGGATGTGGGCTCTGAGCGGAAGAGAATCTCCCGCCAGCTTGCCCGCCTCTTCCGCCATTACATGCGCGATCCCCGCGCTCTGCCGACGGCTCATCTTGCCAAGTCACGGCAAGAGCCTTTGGCGCGAATCGTCTGTGATTACATCGCAGGCATGACCGATAATTTCTTTGAGCGGCAATATCAGAAGGTTTTTGGAGGGTAGAGGCGAAAAGGGAGCTCAGCCGCTCTTGTCGCAAGGGGGGACGGATCACTCACAGATGGGGAACCCGGCGGCTTTTGATCTGTTCGAGATGCTCTTTCAGCCTGGCGATCACTTCGTCGTGTTTTCCTGCGGCAAGTTCCCGGCAAAGTTCGTTCAAAGCAAAGTGAATGATGTCGTGGTGGTGGACTTCTTCCGGGGCCAGCTCCTCGCTGAATTCAAGCCAGACCTTATGCAAAAGATCAATCTCTTTGGGCGTAAGGCGCGGAGCATGCGGCCCCAGGTAGGAAATGTGCTCATCGCCGGTAGGCGTGTGAATCTCGACGATGAAGGGAGGCTTCGGGGCAGGCAGACGCTCCCAGGCAGCGCCCGCCAGCCGGGCCTCCTCAATGGCGCTCATTTTGGGCGACAGACCCAGGACGATGGTGGAAGACTGCAGCGCTTGAGCGGAGCGCAGAATGCCATCCCACACGTCGGTCGCCGCGACGACGGCCAAGTGGATTGTCTTTCCGTGCTTTTCAGCAATGTTCAGAGCGCGAGTGAAAAGCTCCATCTCATGGATGGTGAATAGTTGATCCACCAGAAGATCATGTTCCCCGGAGCCGCCGCGCATCAAAACCCGGATATGGAGCACCACCACGTCCTGGCGCGCCGGATTGACGCGCCGGAGCACGGAAGAGAGGTGATAGAGGGTGTTGTAGTCGCGCACGGGAACGAGGATGTTCCTGGGCCGCACGTTCAGGGCTTCAGGCCGGAGGGATTCGCCAGGGACCAGATTGAACTGGTCAAGAGCTTCCGCAGAGCCTCTCCTTCGGCGCGAATATTTCTCGGAAACCGTAAAGATGGTGAAGAACGCGACCGTGAAAGCCACACCGGAGATGGTCGCAATCTCTTTGGTGAAAAGATTGATGATGGCGGTGGCGAACAACGTGGCGGTGATGAGAGCGAGACCCACCGGAAACTCGACATTTTTCCACCGCAAATTCAGCGGCACTCGGAACTGCCGCGGCAGCGGCTCAGTAAAGCGAAGCACCAGCACGGCAAGCCCTTTCATGGCAAAACTCCAGATCACGCCAAAGGCGTACGCTTCGCCCAGCACAATCACGTTTCCACGGCTGAGGAGAATGGTGAAAATCTGGAGACCCACGACCAGATTAATGATGCGATGGGATGTCCCATAGCGCGGATGAGGATGGCGAAACCAGTCGGCGAGCACGCCATCCTCGGAGACGCGGTTGAGGACGCCGTTCGAGCCAACAATAGCCGTGTTGACGGCGCCGGAAAGAATCATGATGCCGACTACCACGACGAATCCGTGGAACAGCAGCCGGAACAAAAAGGGCCCTGCAACGTGCATGGCCAGTCCGCCAATCAGATTGTCCTTATAGCTCAGGCGGGTTTGTTGATCGGGAATGATCATGAAGGCGAAGAAAGAGACAAGCGATGTGAAAAGCATGCTGTAGATGAAAACCACAAACGCCGTCTTCTTCAGATTAGGCAGCTTGGGATGCTCGATTTCCCGATAAACCTGGGCCAGTGTTTCGATGCCGCTCATCGCCAGCACGGAATGGCCAAAGGCCACCAGAATGCCGACAACCCCAATCACTTCTGGAAGCCGACTGGAGCGCAGCCAGCCTTCCGCTTCAGCCGAGAAGCGCAGATTTCGAGGGAGGGGTAACGGGGGCAGGTGTCCACCGCGCACCCAGAGCGTGTAACAACACCAACCGATCATGATCACCACCATCACCGTGGTGAATTCCATAATGCGGACTGCCTTGCCGCTGGATTCTTCAATCCCCTTGATGTTCTGCCACCAGAAGTAGAGGGTGACCGCAATGGCGAACGCTGCCGAGGTTGCATTGGTGGGCAGGGTGTAATGGATATGGAGACGGTCCAGAATTTCGTTGAGGAAGCCCACCAGATATTGGCCTGCGGAAACGCCGCTGATCGGCCCCGTGAGGACATAATCAAACATCAGGGCTGAGACGGAGAATTTGGCCAGCGTGCCGCCCATGGCTTCTTTCACCACGCGGTAGACGCCCCCGCGAACGAACATGCTGCAACTCTCCACGTAAACCAGCAGCACGGCATAGGCGAAGAGCATGACGGCGAGGATGAACCAGGGAGCGGCGGGGCCGATGGCCTGCTCGGCGATGCCTCCGGCGTAGAAAGCGGAGGAGGCGAGATCGTTCAGCACCACCGCCGCGGCCTGCCAGAAGGAGATAAACGTGAGCATGGCGGTCGTGGCCAGCAGAACTCGCGGCAAAGCAGGCTTTCCGGGTTTTCCTTGCGTGGTGAGTCCCATTTCGGATCTTAAGAGTCAGCCCGCCAGAACCGGCGTCTCCTCGTCCGTTCCGTCCCGACGAAAATAAGATTCCCGTTTCTGTTGCGCATCAAGATTAATATCGGCCCTCGGGGCTGCTTGAATAGCGAATTGAAGAATTGCTCTGGAATTCCGCAGGATTGTCGCACATTTTGGGCCTATGGATTATATGATTTTCTTATCATCATTATAAAAGAGAGCGTGGTTTGGCAAGTCGCTGCCAATAGTATTTCATTGAGTCCCGCTTAGTAAACGAGAGCCGGCGTGGATAAGGCGCGTTATCAGGCCTGAGTGAAGTCTCCTTAGCATCCTACGATATCATTGATGGCGTTGAGTATGGGAACTCTTGTGAATCGAAAATTGAAGCTTGTTACGAAGCTGCGACGCATCGCCCATGGAGTCCTTCGCCCTTTTTATCTGCCGGTGCTTTTAGGGATTCTGGTTTGCGCGCCTATGAGCATATCGGCACAATTCAGTGGCGGGAGGCAAGCGACGGCAGCGATTGCTGCCGCATGCGGGGAATCGCCTATGTTGGATCGCTAGCATGTAAAAGCTGCCATCCTGACATTTATGCAAAATACATGCGCACGCCTATGGGTCGAAGCATGGCGCTGCCTGATGATGGGACACAGTTCGAAAGAGTCCCTGTCCCAGCTTATTTCTACGACCAGCGCTCAGGCCACTCATTTCAAGTTTTCCGAAAGGATGGGACTCTGTACATGACCGATGAGGAAATCGGACCCGATGGCCGGCAAGTGTTTGCGGATACAAAGGCCATCCAGTATGCGATGGGCTCCGGGCGAATGGGTTTAGTTATCTGGTTAAAAGAGGCGACGACCTGTTTCAGGCGCCGCATACCTTTAACTCCAAACCATATTCATTGGTCCTGCGCCGCACGATCTCTCGAGTGAAACTCTCTATCAGGCGGGGTATCGAGGCCGACAACCCGGGAAAACGGCCGTTGTTTTCTGTCGAACGACTGGCGCGAGCAGGCAGGTAACCGCGATCAACCGGCTTCGAGCTGACTATGGACTACCCTCGCAATGAAAGACCCTACCGATTGCAAAATCGAGATTTGGGTTGACCGCCAGATTTTACTGTGGCTGGTTAAACCACATTGCCCAGTAGGTTTTGAGCCAGTTCGGTTGGCTGGGTAGGCGGTAGACTTTGCCCGCTTTCATGACAAAGCGCGCGTGCTGAAGCGCGGAAATATCTCGCAGCGGGTTACCGGGCACGCCGATAATATCAGCGGCATAGCCGGGAGTGAGTTGGCCCAGATAATTGGCCGCGCCTAACAACCGCGCTCCTTCGAGGGTCCCGGCTTGAATCGCGCGCAAGGGCGTGAGTCCGTAGCGCGCCATCAAAACGTATTCTTCGGCTTGCGTGCCGTGCGGGAACGGGCCGACATCCGAGCCTGCCGCGAAAGGAATGCCGGCGGCGATTTGTTTGCGAAATTGCTGAATCTTGTAGTCCAGAAATTTCTGATTGAAGGCGCGCTCGGAAGGCGGGCCATGTTCGGCAAAGTACTGGAAAATCGTGAATGTGGGCACAGCGGGGATGCCTTTGGCGCGCATCATCTGCATCGTCTGCGGGCTAAGCTCGACGGCATGATCGAGCGACATCACCCCTGCCTGAGCCGCATAAAGCGCTCCGGGCTCGCCCATGACGTGCACCGCCACCTGCTTGCGGACTCGCGCAGCCTCCTGCACTGCCGCGGCCAGTTGCGCTTCTGTGAACTGGTAGGGAGTGAAAAAATGCCCGTCGGTAAATTGATCTTCGCCGGTCTCGTAAATCTTGATGAAATCCGCCCCTTCCTTAATCTGCTGACGGATGGTGCGAATGAGTTCGTCGGTGTTATTGACCAGGTCGGCGTTGGCGGGAATCAAGATGGCGGGGTTAAATCCCAGGGCGTCCTCATGGCCACCCAGGATCGAGATGGCGTTGGCTGAAACCCAAAGCCGCGGCCCAGGGATCTCGCCGGCGTTGATAGCGTCACGGATTGCAGTCGAGGCCGAACCCACTCCTTCGGTGCCCATGTCGCGCTCGGCGGTGAAGCCGGCCCAGAGGTCTGCTTTGGCCGCCAGCACTGCCCGCACCGTGCGCTGCGCGGCCGATTCCCGCACCGTCTGCATATCCTCAGCGCGGCCGGGATGCAGAAACAAGTGTACGTGAACATCGATCAGGCCGGGCAAAAGCGTTAACCCCGGCAGATCGATCACATGCGCCCTGGCTGGCGCGGGCGGGTTACTGCCGACGGTCACAATGCGCTCGCCGCGCACGACGACCAAGCCCGGCGTCACGATCCGTCCGGTGCGCACGTCCAGCACATGCGCAGCGCGCAGCACCGTCACGGTGGGGGGAGACTCCTGGGCAGATAGGGAGAGGCTCAGGCAGAAGATCAGGCAGATACATAAGCAGGCAATGTGGCGCATGGCGCGTATTATAATGCGTCCAGTTTGGCTGGTCACGGGCTATGCGCCGCTTGCTGATGGTTCCCTGCGGCGCGTGGTGAATCATCGCTCGCAGGCCACATAGAGCTTTCCATGGGGCGCAATACAGGGATTCTTCGCTGCCGCTCTGAATGACAGATCCGTTGCCGGTTACCGAGAAACTCTCGTCACCTGTCATTCTGAGGAGCTGCAGGCGGTTCCTTCGCTTCGCTCAGGACAGGCTCTGAGTGAAACGAAAGAGGCATCCTCGCTATCACTCGCTAGAACTGAAACCGCAGCGAGAGCATGATCACGCGAGCATCATTCGTCGGGGTCGTAAAATCGGCAATCCTCCCGAAAGCCCGGTCGTTAATGTTGATGTCCGGCCCGTTGAACCATTGAGTTGTATTGGTGGCATTAATGAAATCGGCGCGGAACGTCAGGTTGTAGCGCTCTTTGATCTGCGTCTCTTTGGCTACAGCCAGATCAAGGTTGTCGATCCCCGGTTTTCGGACGTTGTTCAAGTAGGGAGACCACGTCTGAAGTTGAAACGGCTGACGGATGGTCCACGCCGGCTTTTCACCCGAGAGGCAATTCTGCGTCTGACCGGAGGGCAGGAGCGTGCAGGTGTTAAACCAGCGGTTGATCGATTGATTGGAAATGCTTTCGGGGCCTCCCGCCGGCGCTGCGCCATTCGGAAACTGCATGGGCATGCCCTGCTGCGCTCTCGCTTGCGCGCTGACTGACCAGCCTCCAATGATTCGTCCCACGGCAGGGTTCACTGTGGATAGAAAATGGCGCGCAGGGCCGAAAGGAAGATACCAGACGGCGCTGAGTTTCACTTGTTGCGGAACGTCGAAGGGATCGATAAACCAGGATGGCGCAGGGTCTGTGGGGTTTAAGAATTGGTAGTCATCCATGGTTTTCGACCAGGTGTAGGCCACGCTGAAATCCAATCCCATCGAAAGGCGCTTGATAAGCTCGGCCTGCAGGCTATTGTAGTCAGCCTTGCCGATGGGAATGAACATCTCAGTGATTCCATTGATCTGGAACTGCGGGTAGGGAACAAGCAACTGTTGCTCCTGAAGCGTGGGATTGGCGAGAAAAGTTCCTTTCAACAGGCTGGCATAAGGTGAGGTCGATGGCACGTTGAGGAAAGGATTCGGAACGTTGGCTGTCAGCGCCGCTGTCCCAAGATTTAATGCCGCAATGGGAAGGTAGTTAATCTGGCGTGAGACCGGCAAACGGCTGGAGCGGCTTCCAACGTAGCCGACCGTCGCCAGCCAATTGCTTCTAAATTGGTGCTGAATCTCCAGCGAGTATTGCTGGACGCGGGGTACATTCATGTCGGGGTCGGCAAAACTGAATCCTTGCCCCAGGTTCGTGACCAACCCCTGAGAACTGCCTACGGGAAGAAGAATGCCAGTAGGAAACGGATTGGCAAGAGTAACGGCCGGATTCGGAAGACCTTCCTGCACGGAATACACCATATTGGTGGTCTGGCTGAACCCTGGCGCAGCTCCCGGATTATCCATCGCCTGCCCGTAAAGCATGCCATATCCGCCCCGCACGACGGTATTAGGTTGGAGCTGATAGGCAAATCCGACTCGCGGGCCGAAATTCCCGTAGTGTGGATTGAAAATGCCGCGAGGGTTGCCGCCTACTCCGGCAAACTCCAAACCGCCCTGCAGATTTATCCCCGGCACTTGCAATGGACTCGCGCAGGTGAAGCAAAAGCCTCGCGTGAGGGCATTAAAGCGATCGGAGAGGGGGCCTAAATAATCCCAGCGCAGACCGATATTCAGCGTCAGTTTACGGGAAAGGTGAATGTCATCCTGGCCGAAAAGCGACCAGAGTCTTTCGCTGACCGCGGGGCTGCTGAGCCTTTGAATGATCCCGGCAGGGAGGCCGTTGTAAGGAGAGGGATAGCCGAGCTGGAAATCTGCGACCGAATTTCCGGAAGCAGAAGTCAGTTGGAGCGGATTCGCGGTTGTGAAGCTGCCGCTAAAGCTGAACTCGCCCGCGGCATAACCCGGGTTTTCAACATTCTCGCCGATCCACATCATCTGAAGACCGAATTTCATGTTGTGGCGGTCGTGGGTCTTGGCCAGCACCAGTTCATTGGAATAAGTCAGATCAAACGGGGTCAGCCCTTCAGGATTCGATCCGGCGCCTTCGTACCCTGACCAATTGAACTTGGGAAAGTACTTAATCGCTTCGCTCACGAAAGTGGGAGAAAATCCAAGGCTCCCTGGATTGAAGCCGTTGCTGATCGAACTGCCGGAAGTGGAAGTAAACCGGTCCATTCCTGTGCGAAACTCAAGCACGGTGGTGGGATTAAAAGTGTGGGTGATCTGGTAGGTAAAATCCTGGTTCGCGCGCGAAAAGGGCGAATTGCCGCTGGTATCGGCCAGATTGAAGCCGGAAATGGTTGAGTACTTGTAGCTTCGCGTTTCGTCCAGGTCATTGATGGAATAACGGAAGAACATGTGGGTTTTATCCGAGTAATTGTAGTCCAGACGCCCGGAGTATTCCGGGAAAAGGTCTACGAATTTTCTCGAGTTGGCCGTATTTACAAAATTGCCGACTCCCGTAATGGGGTTCCCGGTCGCATTGGGCGGCGGAATAAAAGCCAGAACAGCCTTGGCAATCGGGTTGATCCGATCAGCAGGAATGATGTTGCCGGCGAAAGTCTGGCGGGTGCATACACCAGAGGGGTTGCATTGCGTGGTGAGGGGATCGTAAATGGTCTGCAATGCGCCGTTGCTGTTGAGCACTTGAGAAAAGTCTCCGCTCCGCATGGCCATGGTGGGCACAGTGGTTACAAACGGATCCTGTTGCACCTGGCGGATATCCTGATAGGCGAAGAGGAAGAAGAGCTTGTTGTGAATAATCGGGCCACCGACGCTGCCGCCAAACATGTTAATGTGCCAGGGAATGCGGGGGACGCCATTGCGGTTGTTGCCCCAGGTGTTGGCATTGAAGATGGTATTCTGAATGTATTCGTAGGCGTCTCCGTGCCACGCGTTGGTGCCGCCTTTGGTAATGGTGTTTACCACGCCGCCGGTGCTCCAGCCGTACTCGGCATCATACATCGTTCCCTGGACGTTGATCTCCTGGACCGTATCGGAAATCGCATTGAAGCCGACGCCGACCGCATGGGTGTTGCTGGAAATCCCATCGACCAGAACCAGGTTTCCGCTTGTCTGCCCGTTTTGCCCAGCCTGCCCGCCGTTGATCACCTCGCTTTGGCTGCCTGAAGTGTCGAACGGCCGAAGCTTCTGAACCGAAGCCACCACCGTGACGCCCGGCGAGAACCAAGTGGTTTCAATGGAATTGAGTCCGCGCAGGGGGATGGCTTCAATGCGCGCGGAGCCGATAGTCCAGTTTCGGTCTCCCGATTCGGTTTGAAGAATAGGCGCATTGGCAGTGACGCTGATGGATTGGGCAACACTTCCCAGTTGCAGAGAGAAGTCCATCACAGCCTTCTGACCCACGGTCAGCGTCACTCCGCTTTGGACAATCTGCCTGAAGCCCTGCTTTTCAACCGTGAACGTATATTGTCCGGGATTCAGAAAGGGAAGTTGATAAAGGCCGGTCGCATCTGATGCGGCGTTGAAAACGGCCCCGGTCGCCACCCATTGGGCGGTGATCTTCGCTCCCGCAACCGGCGCTCCAGACGGATCGTAGATGTGGCCTGTTACCGTCGCGCCATTTTGCTGGCCTAGGAGCAATACAGGCAAGAGCGCTGCAAACAGCGCGAGCCCCGCAATCTTTTTCATCGCAAGACCTCCTTATGCGCTCATTTCTTAAGGAACAGCGCGTCTTTAGCAAGAAGTCGTTCTATGTTTACACATCTCTTCAGTAAATCTGGCCACCTGCTCGGTAAATTAAACTATTCTGTTTAAAAATCTAAGTCAAGTAAAAAATTAATCTTGCGTTTCATTAAAACTTATAAAATATTTGTTATTGAAATAAATATTAAATTATGATAATGACGTTTTGCGCGCTCATCTTGATCATAAGGTTAAGAATGAGCGATGTGTGTCGAAGTGGAGAAGCCGCTAAAAGTGCGAGGGTAGATGGAAATTCATTCAGGCGTCTATGCAGCGCTTCCGACTCCTTTCAAATCTGACGGGAGCTGCGATGTGGGGCGGCTCGATCCGATCATTGATTTTCTGATGCAGGCAGGCATCAACGGAGTGTGCGTCGGCGGAGCGACCAGCGAGTATGCATCCTGCGACCTTCGGGAGCGAGAACGAATATTCTACCGAGCAGTCCGGAGAGTGAATGGACGCTTGGCTGTGTTTATGGGGATTGGAGCAGAAAATCGCGGCCAAGTGTTTCATCTGGGCAAGGTCGCCGCGGATTGCGGCGCCAAAGCGGCCTTGCTGCCGCCACCCGTTTTTTTCCAATATGCTTCGGAGGATTTGGCCGATTTTCTTGCCGAGGTTGCCGGACAGTTGCCGCTTCCGGTTATCCTTTACCATATTCCCCAGTTCACGGCTCCCCTTGGATTGCGGCACATCCTGGGTTTGATCGAGATTGTTCCGAACATTACTGGCGTAAAGGACAGTTCTGGTCTGGCTCGTAATCTGGTAGTTTGGGAGAGGGCAAAAAAGCGAAACAATGTTCGGATTTTCTGCGGGAACGACCGTTTATTTCAGGATGCCCTGGTTCATGGCGCCGATGGCGCGATTTCAGGGATCGCCGCTTTCTGTCCGGAATTGCTGACGGCGATTTACAGGGCTCATCACTCGGGGCAGGCTGAAAAGTGTCAGGCCCTGCAGAAGCTTCTGCTGGAAGTCGTGAGGCGTGTTGACAGGCTTCCTGCCATCTGGGGAATCAAAATAGCGCTTGAAGTTCGAGGCTATGCGCTGGGGCCGTTGGGTTGGAAAGCCGGGGCACGGCTTCAAGGGGAGATCGAGGGATTCAAGCGGTGGTTTCAAGGATGGCTCCCCGTGTGCCTTCAAGATTGTGCTTCGATTTGAATTGAGACGAATGAACGACTTTTGACAAAGGGCTGTAATTCTTTGCGATGCGAACCAATGCCAAAACAATCCCGCATACAACCGGCAGTTCGCGCGCGCTGGCCAAAGGACTGAAAATCCTCGAGCATATCGCCCGGCGCGGCCAGCCCATGCCTTTGCGTGAGATTGCCTCATTTTGCGGCCTCGGCAAACCTTCCACCTTGCGGCTTCTGCGCACGCTCAGCTCGTTAGGCTACATCATTCAAGACGACAGCGAGCGGTACAGCGCAGCCGTCTTTTGGCCCGCAGCCGGAGCCTGGGCCATGCTACGCGCTCTACAGTCGGTCTCCGATGAATTTCTGAGGCCGCTTCATAATGAGATGGGCGAGACCGTTTCTCTAGGCTATCTTTTCGATGACCACATCCGGGTGGTGAAAGTGATCGAAAGCCCCCAGCACATTCGCATGTCCAATTTTCAAGGCAGGATTTTGCAGCCCTATGCCTCGTCCCTCGGCAAAGCCATCACGGCCTTTCAAAGCCCGGAAGTCATCGACAGGTTGCTGGATGCTTACGGTGTCTATCCCCTGACTCCCCATACGATGGTTGATCAGGCAATGATCCGCGCTGATTTCGCCCGCGTCCGAGAACGAGGATATGCGGAGGATAATGAAGAAACCGTGCCGGGCGGATATTGCATCGGAGCGCCCATTCGCTCCGGCAAGCAAGTGGTCGCTTCCGTCAGTGTTTCCGCGCCTAAATTCCGCCTATCGCCGCCGCAGCTTGACGCCCTCCCGAAAGCGGTGATGCGAACCGCCAGCCAGATATCCGAGGCGCTCACAACTGCTTTGGGCGTCTCTTCCAGAGATTCGTAACGGGCCTCATGCGTTTCCCAAAGCCGCCTCTCGCCGCAATGATTTTGAAAGGCGTCCTCGCGCTTTCACTCCCGGTCGTAGCGCACTCGACTGGCGTCGCTTTAGTCCTCGGCCAGTCAAAGCCTGCTCGCGATGCGGCCTCCTCGCCCACGGTCCAGGAGAGTCAAACTGCCAGTCCGCTGCCCGCTCTTGAACGCGCGCAGGATTTAATTTCTCATGGAAGACTCAACGAGGCTCGAGCCGTCTTGCTACGCGCTCTCAAAGTTTATCCTCACGAGGCCGCTCTGCATAATTTCCTGGGCGTGGTTGATGCCCGGCAGGGACGTGAGCCTGCGGCGGAACAGGATTTCAAAAGAGCTATCCGGGAGTCGCCTCACTATGGCGGGGCCTATTTGAACCTGGGTCACCTTTATCAGGTTGAAGCCGGCAAAAATCCCGAGGCCAGGACGAAGGCGATTGCAATCTATCGCGCGCTGCTCAGGTTTGATTCCGGAAATACGGAAGCGAATTACCAGTATGCCGTATTGCAGTTGCAGGAAGGCTCCTACAAAGACTCGCTTGATCATCTTCTCAGACTGCCATCGGCGGATCAAAACGTGCCGCGCGTATTGGCGCTTTTTTGCGCCGATCATGCCGGCCTGGGAAGGCTTGACCTGGCCGATTCGGATGTTAACCGTCTGCTCGGGAGCCGGAATCTTACGGAGGCTGACGTTCTCCCAATCCTTCCAGCGCTTCAAGCGCATTCAACCGGCCTTGCCATCCGGTTGGTGGAAGGCCTGGTAAAACGCCAACTGGCTTCGTCGAGCGCGCTTCAACAACTGGGAAGACTTTATGAGCAGACCGGTCAGTTCGAGCGGGCGCGTTCGACCCTTGAGGAAGCAGCAAAAGAGCAGCCCCAATCAGCAACTCCCCTGGTTGAACTGGCTCGCGTCGCCAATCAGCAACGCGACTATCGGAGCGCTTTGGGATACCTGGCGCACGCCAGGGCGCTGGAGCCGCAAAATGCCGCAATCCATTTCTTTTTCGGAATGGTTTGCGTGGAGTTGGACTTGCATCAGGAAGCGTATGCGTCCTTAAAGAAGGCGGTGGCGCTGGAGCCGCAGAACCCCTACTACAACTACGCGCTGGGCGCTGTCTGCACCCAGCGCGAGGATGCGCGCGAAGCCATTGGATACTTTCAGAAATACTGCCAGCTTAAACCGGATGATCCGCGCGGAATGCTGGCTCTGGGTGAGGCCTATTTTTACAGTCATGACCTTGAGTCAGCCGGCAAGGAACTGAAAATGGTGGCTTCCAACCCTGAGACGGCCGCCGCTGCAAACTACTTTCTCGGGCGGATTGCCAGCGACGAAAATCGGTGGGCGGAGGCGATCAGCGACTTTAAGATGGCGTTGGGCTACCATCCGCAGTATGCCGATGCTTATGCGGGTCTTGGGAGGTGCTACCTGGCTCAACGGAAATATTCCCAGGCGGAAGAGGCTCTACAACGCGCCGTTCAGATCGAGCCTGATAATTACACCGCCAACCTGAACCTGACGATTCTTTATGAGCGCACCAAGGACAAGCGCGCCGCCGCCCAGGCTCAGCGGTTCGCCGAAATCAAAAAGCAGCGCTCCGAACGAGCGAAGATGTTCTTGCGAACCATTCGGATTGTGCCGTGAAAGATTGCTGAGAACGGCTATGGACACTGGCATTTTGACCTCTTCGCTTGTCATCCTGAGGAGCCGAAGGCGACGAAGAATCCCGGCATTTGTTCTGATTTTTTAATTACAGGGATTCTTCGCTTCGTTGCGCTCCGCTCAGAATGACAAGGGGGAAGAATTCAGAATGGCGGGCGAAGGTGATGCCGCTTTCTGCTTTCCAGCTTCGCAACCCTCGGCGGCAGAATAACAAATGGGGGCTTACGATGAAAAATGCAGATCAAGCCATTCAAGAGGGGTATTGTTCTCGTCTTTCATGCGCGCTTTCAATCGGCAAAAACCGTCCTGGATTGTGGCCTGTGCAGTGGTTGTTGCGCCGCCGAACCAGTGCTCGGTCACTTCTGCTCGGCTCCCTTGCGCGCGCCGGATGCTTACCTCGCCGTCGCCGTAGGGCACGACGGCGAGTGAATTTGCCTTTTCAATGCCATCACGGTTGCGGGAGGCCACCACAACAGGAATCGAGCTGCGCACGGCATCGCGCGCCCGCGCACTTTCGGTCGACGATTCATCGAAGGCATCGTTTGTATCACGCGCGGGCCGAAGCGCCACGAGCACGAGTTCGTCATTTTCAAAACGAGCCCACGAGCGGCTGCGGGCGCCTCGCGTCGGCGCTTCATATTCCGCATCGAGCGGCAGCACGCGAAACAGGGAAGATGGGCGCAGAGCGCGGATGAGGCCATTGTATTTGGCGATCCGCTCGGGCGTGGCGGCTTCACCCTGTTCATCGCCCTTAAAGTCGTTCAGCGAGCCGAGCGTCCCCACCACAGTTGAGTCAAACCAGATGTTCGGCGCGCTTTGCCAATCGTATCCCGAAGAGCCATAGGTCGGGACGCCGAGCGTTCCCAAAAGGCTGCTGAAGAAGAAGCGGCGATTCGCTTCCAGGTCGTATTCTCCTGCCGCAAGAAACAGATCGTCGGGGCTGTGCAGATCGAGATAATCCAGGAAAAGCGGCGACAACTGGTAGTACATCACCACCACGTCGGGGTTCACCTCCCGCATGGCGCTCACCACGATCTCCAGCCCCTTATGCATCAGCCGCTCGCCAGCCCGGCGCTTGTCCTCGGGCGCGGCGATATCGACGCTGGGAAGCTCATAGCCAAAGTCAAACTTCACGAGATCGGGATGGTAGCGGCGCATGAAATTCCGCGCCAGTTCGCGCGCTACTTTTTCCACTTCGGGCTGAGTGAAATCCAGGATGTAGTACCTGCCTCCTCCCGCTGAATACGGTTTGCCATCCGGCCGGCGCAGCATGTTTTCAGGAGTAAGGCCGACATCGCGCGGGTCTTCGCAACGCATGAACGCCGCCCAGAGTCCCACCCGCCGCCCGTCAGCGCGAACCTGGTCGAGAAACTCCACAAAGCGCGGCAGGCGGTCAGAAGCGTGTTCGAGCTTGCCATAGCGGCCCTCCCACTTGTCGTCAATCGAAAACATTCCGGCCTGCATGCCGGAAGCTTTGAGTTCCTCGTAAATCTCGTCCAGAAAGGCCTGGTCGAGCCGGTCGCCCGTCTTCCCCCGGTCAACCTGAGCGCCCCAGGTGCAGAATTGCGGCGTCAGAGCGACCGCGGTTTTTCGCGGGGAATTCGTTTTCCTGCGGATGATCCCGGCCCTCATCAGACCCAGGTAATACTCCCGAATGGCCTCGTAATAATTGTCGCCGAAAGCCCAGTAGAAGCCCGCGCCCAGTGGCATCTGGCCCGGGCCGCGCAGGTGTCCCCACAAGTCGCTGCGATAGTTCACCATAACGCTGCTCCGGCCCGACGCCATATCCAGAAAGAGATCGCCGTTCGGCAGGTCCGCGAGTCCGCAGCAGAAGGCCGCCGAACGGCCGCGAGTATAATTGTCGCGGGCTCCGCGCTGCGAGTGGTTGATGTTGAAACCGCAGAAGAAATGAGCGGGCAATCCCCATTGCTGAAGAAGGCCGGCGCTGAATGAGCCTCGCCCCAGCCAGCTCCGCGTCTTCAAGCCTACGTCCGAACGAACGATGGGGCTGATGGAGGAGCCTTCGCTGATTCCGGGATCGATGAGATAAGAGCACTCAAGCGCTGGAGCGGGGTTGCCTTCGCGGACGCCGGCGAAGTAGTGGACGCTCACGACATCTTCGGCAGCCGAGGTGCTGTAGACCAGAGGTTCGATCCGAATCGACTGATCTTCAAAACGCCAGGTGGCGCTGATTCGGGCATGCCCGTTGACGTCTTCGTAGAGAAAGGTCACAGCCCCATCCTGAGCGGAGTGGGAAGCCGGTTTCCCGGCGACCACGTGGCGGGCGCTGGTCGCGCCCACCGGCGACACCACCACCAGGGGTTGAAGGGGCGCCGCGCTGATGAGCAATCCCCTGGAGTCAAGCAGACGGAAATGATCGTCGGACCGCGACCATTCCCAGGTGTAATTCGCGCCCGTAACGCGCAATGTTCCGGTTCCCTCCGTGATCCGGGCGGGTCGGGATTCCTCAGCCTGCGCGCCCTGATCTCTGCCGGCCAGGAGCGCGGCGGCTGAAATTTGCAGAAATTGCCGGCGGTCGAA
>CADDZJ010000067.1 GCA_902812415.1 Acidobacteriota bacterium | reverse complement strand
ACGAGCAACCCAAGCGTTATCAGTGGCGAGCCAAAGGAGAAGAGATTCTCGCCAAAATCCAGCGAGCGCGGCAAGCGCTGACGGCAGTCTGTTAATTTGTCGTATTTATCTGACACAACACTAGCCTGCTCCTATCATTCTGCCCTGAAAAATACGCCAATATTTCGGCACGTAACCCAGACACCTGCCAGCCTCGGCGTAATTTACATTCTTCGGGGTGTCGTAAAACGACATGGCAGACTGAGCGGAGCGCAGCGAAGCGAAGGATCCCTGTATTTAGAGGACACAACAAATCACTTTGAGGGGTTGGATTCCAGCACTTGGGGAGTAACTTTGGGAGCGCCGAAACTCGCAGGGACCTGGAAAGCGCTGCCATTCGGATTGGAGTAAGGCTGGACGCGGTATTTCCGAAAGAGCGCCATTTCGCGCTGCTGAGCCGCGCGATTTCCCAATTCTTCGTAAACTCGGGCGAGCAAAAAATGGGAGACGCTATTGGCCGGATTCAGCCGCGCCGCCGCAAGCAGATGAATCAACGCCTGCCGGGGTTGGTTCAGACCTATTAAAGAACGGCTCAGGGCGATTTGAGCTTCTTCAAATTGTGGATTGAACTGAATGGCGCGCTCGAAAAAGGGAAGGGCTTTATCCAGCTTTCCAGCCCGCCGGTAAATCTCACCAATTTCGTACTCAGCGAGCGAATTCTGCGGGTTAGCGGCCAGATCCTCTTCAAATTCTTTCAGGGCTTCGCCTCTGGCCTGGTCGCTATCCGAGCTTAGAAGCAGCGCCCGGCCCAGGTTGAAGTGCAATCCGGGTAGGCGAGGATCGAGTTGCAAAGCCAGCCGGTACTGAGTGATGGCGGAGTTGTAGCGCCCTTCATCCTCGTTAATCTGGGCAAATACCAGATGAACCCATGCGGAGTTTGGAGCCTTTTTCATGAGGCGAAGGATGAGGCTTAATGACTGATCTCCGTAGAGGCGCGAAACGTGATAAATGATTTCCGGATCATCCGGATACCGGCGCAAGAGTTCCTGCGCCACTCCGTCAGCGTCCGAAAACTGTCGCAGGTTTTTGTACGCGTGCAGCAACTCCAGTCCGACGAGCCTTTGCGCCTGCGCGTTGGGCGGGGAACGAAAGACCGGGGCCAGCAACGGGACAGCCTCGGAATAACGCCCAATCTCAGAGAGGCAAATGCCCAGCATCAGGCTGGCATTGGGGAGCTGAGGATCGAGGGTGAGAGCCTTCCGAAATGATTGGGCGGCCTGCGCGTAGCGATTCTCAAGGTAATAGACCAGTCCCAGTTGGGCATGTACTGAAGCGGAGCGGGGCGTCAGAGCGGCAAGCTTTTGCAGGGCCGCTTCGGCTTCAGGCAAGTTCCGATCCGCAAGCGCATGGCTGGCCTGCGCGGAATATTGATCGATCTTTGACTGCGGCGATCCTTGCATGCCCCACGCCAAACGCCCTGAGAGGCACATAAAAACTGCGCAGAAAGCACATGCGTACCACCGCTTGTTTCCTGTCTCCATCACAAACTCCTGTCACTCGGCGGCATTAGTGTTGATGAGGATGCATTCCTTTGTCAATCAGCATGTGGCGGCTTCTTCAGGCATGAGAGGGTCGTGTTAAAATTCGCATGAAAATCAGAGTTGTCGCGCGAATTGTTCAGCGGACGAGAGGCAAGGGAAAGAGTCATGAAACACCGCTCCGGAATCGTTCTGGCGCTGGGCTGCATATTCTTCCTCATTTTTTGTGGGATGGCGGCGGCCCAGAGCAATAACCTGCGCGAGATGCAGCTTCACTACGAAAGAGCTCAGGAAGCGTTGAAGGCTCGTCAACCTGAGGTGGCGGAGCGGGAGTTCCGGGAAATGCTTCGTCTCGATCCGCACAATGCCTCCGTATACGCCAATCTGGGCGCCCTTGCCTACGCGCGCGGCGACTACGAGCAGGCTGCGAAGGAATTCCACAACGCCATCGCGTGGCAGCCTTCGCTTTGGAAAGCGCAGGCGTTTCTGGGAATGAGCGAATTGCGTTTGGGGCGCGCGCGAGAGGCGGAAACGTATCTGGAAAAATCGCTTCCGCATTTGCAGCAATCCCAATTGCAGAGCCAGGCAGGGTCTGACCTGATTGCAATCTACTCGCAAACCGGCGAAGCGGATAAAGCGGTAGACCTGCTGCGCGCTCTGGAGCGGCGGAATCCTTCCGACCCCGAAGTTCTCTACGACGCCTATCGCACGTACTCGGATTTGGCAGCCCATGCTCTGGCGCAACTGATCAAGGTCGCGCCTGATTCCGGTCGCATGCACGAGATTCTGGCGCAGACGTTGATGAACCAGAATGATTATCCCGGCGCCATCGAACAGTACCGGAAAGCGCTTCAGGCGGACCCCCGGCTTCCGGGCATTCATTTCGAGCTGGGCCAGGCCATTCTGGCAAGCTCTACGGATGAAAAGGCCCGCGAGCAAGCGCAAAAGGAATTTCAAGCGGCGCTGGCCGCGAATCCTGCGGATGCCGACTCGGAATATGAGCTCGGGGAAATCGCGTGGTTGCGGTCGGATTTCCACAGCGCGTTGGAGGACTATTCGCGCGCTCTCGAGATGCGTCCCGATTTTGCGGAAGCGCAGATTGGTTTGGGGAAAGTCCTGACTGCCATGGGACAGCCGCAGAAGGCTTTGGATCATCTGTTGGATGCGGCGCGCCTGGACCCTCAGAACGAAATGGCCCATTACCACCTGGCGATGACCTATCGCAAGCTGGGACGCGCGGCGGACGCCGAGCGCGAATGGAACGCTTTTCAACGCTTGCGCAACTCGCAGCTTCCCATTCGGCGGCTGTATCAGCAGATTCAGCAACGACCGGGTCCGGCTCAGGGTGGCGCCGAAGCGACTTCGCCATAGCGGGCTACGGGGAGGGCGGCGCCGTGGATTCCCGAATCCGAAGCTCGGCGGGCAAGGCGATCAGCGCTTCTTCCCCGCCTTCTTCTGACGCCTCGATATTGCGCATCAGAAGCTCCATGGCTTTCTTTCCCATTTCGAAGGTCGGCTGCGCCACCGTCGTCAGTTTGGGCCGGAAGCTCGAGGCCCAGTCAAAATCGTCGAATCCGAGGACGCTTACCTTCTGCGGGCACGGAACTTGCAGTTCAGCGAGCGCCCGCATCAGGCCCAGGGTCATTTTGTTGTTGCAGCAGAAAATGGCGGTGGGAGGCTGCGCGAGCTTCAGGAGCCTCAGCCCGCGGTCATAACCACTCTCCAGTTGAAAATCCCCGCGTTGCAGGTATTCATCGTAGATCGGCAAGTGGGCTTCCTGCATGGCCTTGCGATAACCTTCCAGGCGGTCAATGCCATTTCTCAAGTCGAGCTTGCCCGTGATGATGGCGATCCGTTGATGCCCCAGCTCGATTAAATGGCGCGTGGCTGCATAGGCCGCTTCAAAGTTTTCCGCCACCACAGCCTGTCCACGGAATCCGGTCGGAATCCGGTCGAAAAACACGATGGGAAACCGCCGATGGGTGAGGCGGTCTTCGGCGGCGTGGCCGTCTGTGGGCGCAAGGAGAATGCCGTCCACCCGCCGCGCAAACAGAGTGCTCAAATGCGTGCGCTCCTGGGCCGGATCTTCATTGGAGTTGCAGAGAATCACCGAATAGCCGCCCGTGCGCGCCGTGTCTTCCACCCCCCGCATAACGTCCGTAAAGAAAGGGTTCGTGACATCCGGGATGATCATGCCCACGGTATAGCTGCGATTTGTTTTGAGGCTGCGCGCAATGTGATTCGGGTGATAGTCAAGCACCCGCATGGCCTCTTCCACCCGTTCGCGCAAGTGCGGGCGAACCGAGTGGGAGTTGTTGACAATGGCGGAGACGGTCCCCACTGAAACCCCGGCCAGGCGGGCTACCTCGAGCATGGTCGATCGTTTCTTGGCCATCATTGCAATCAAAAACTCGAGCCTAATCTTAGCTCGGATTCGGCGTGAAATTCATTTTATCTTATCACCGATACGCTGGAACACAAGGAGTATATTCGTTTCAAAAAGGTTTCAGTTAAAATCTGAATTTTTATTCAATCATGTAGCTCATAACAATCAACTTAATTGCTTCAACTAGCCATAAATGAAACGTAAGTATAATATCTTAACAGTAATACAAGTGCATGATAATTTGCCGTCGTTAATATTTAGGGATGTAACAACAAAGGACGTTAACCCATAGCGATGTGGGGGATGAAAGACTCATCTATGAGAATTCTTCCGCTGAAAAGGAGGATTTATGTGGAGGCTCGCGAGTGTCAGGGTCTTGGCAGTCGTCGTACTCGTCTTTATATCTTGGGGTCAACTTCGCGCCCAGGCGACCTGGGGAGCTATAAGCGGATTTGTCAGCGACCCTTCAGGCGCTGCAATTCCGGGGGCAACCGTAACCGCGACGGAAATGAGAACCAACATTACTACAAAGAGCGTTACGGATTCCGCGGGATTGTACAACATCACCCATCTGAATCCCGGTGAATATACTGTGACGGTGGAGGCTAAAGGCTTTACGCGCTTTAACCAGGAACACGTGATCGTGCAGGTTGATTCCACCGTGCGGATTGACGCCAAGTTGCAGGTGGGGGCTGTCACGCAGCAGGTTTCCGTCACCGCTGCGCCGCCGCTGCTGCAAAGCGAAAAGACGGACGTATCCACCACGATCAGAACGCAGGCGATCCAGGCCTTGCCTGTTTCGGGGCACAACCTCAGCAAGCTCTATAACATTATGCCGGGATCGGTTCAAAGCATCATTCAGATCGGAGTAGGCGAGGAGCCGGACGGAGGCAATTCGGCCACCGTCAACGGCATGTGGTTTGGCAACAACGAATACCAGATCGATGGCATTACGGATACGGCTTGCTGCTTCAGCAATCAGCAGGTGTTTGTCCCCAATCAGGAATCGGTTGCCGAATTAAAGATCACCACCAACGATTACGACCCGGAATTCGGCAACACGGCGGGCCTGGTGGCGCAATACGTCACCAAGTCGGGGACGAACGAGATTCACGGGTCAGGGTTCTGGGCCAATACCAATAGCGCCACCTTTGCGGCCAATCCATTTACGGAGAAAATTCCTGGCACCGGACCTCATGGCAAAGGCACCGGGCCTGCTCCATACAATCAGAATATCTACGCAGTCAGCCTCGGAGGCCCGATCAAGAAGGACAAGATGTTCATCTTCGGCGACTATCAGGGATTGCGCCGCACTCAGGGCGCAACGCTCACGGCTACAGTTCCCGTGGAAGCCTTCCGTAACGGAGACTTCAGCGCCCTGGCAGCCACCCACCCGATCTACGATCCTCTCACAGGGAATCCTGATGGAACCGGTCGGACGCAATTTCCCAACAATATCATTCCACCCGATCGGATCAGCCACGTTGCCCAAAATCTGCTGAACCTCCTGCCCGCACCCAATACCGTGACGAATCCTGCGGATCCCTACGATCTTAATTATGTCGGGAGCGGGAACGTGGGGTTTCGGACCGATCAGTTTGACACCCGCTGGGATTGGGAAATCAGCGATAAAGACAAGATGTTCATACGCAACAGTTATCTTTATTCGTTCCTGGATAATCCACCGCTGTTTGGCGTCGTGGCCGGAGGCCCTCCCGTTGGCGGGCTCGGGTCTGAAGAAGCGCGCACGTACGATGATCAGGTGGCGTTAAACTACACCCATAGTTTCAGTTCCAACCTGCTGGCTGAGTTCCGAGGGGGCTTGCTGCGCTGGCATTTGCTGGGTTATCAGACCGACGCAAACCTCAATACAAACGATCAAGTCGGAATTCCGGGTCTCAACCTCGGAAACAAAATAACCGGCGGGCTGGCTGGATTTGTGATTGGAGGCCCGATAGGAGGCTTCACGGAAGGGCCCGGGCCCAACAACGTCGCGATTCCGCGCTTGGACATCATTGACATCTGGGAAGGCGTCAACAACTGGACCTGGATGAAGGGAAAACACCAGTTCCGGTGGGGAACAGATATTCGCCGCAATATGGAAGACCTGTTTACCATCAATGCTCACACGGAAGGATATTTCGGCTTCGATCAGCTTACGACCGCGACGCCGGATGCGCCAGGTTCGGGTCTCGCAACAGCTTCATTCCTGTTGGGCCTTCCCAACAATTTTCAGCGAGGTGTATTTAATTTCTTCCCCCACGAAAGGCAGTGGCGGGACGCGCTCTATTGGCAGGATATCTGGCGAGCCACACCCAAACTGACCGTCAATTATGGAGTGCGTTGGGATTACTTTGGTCCGGATACCACCCCCCTGAAAGGGGGTCTCTCCAATTTTGATGTCAACACGGGCAACCTTCTGTTGGCAAATCTTGGAAACGTCACAAACTCTTCCGACGTCCGAGCCTATCACAAGGCTTGGTCGCCTCGCCTGGGTTTGGCCTATAAACTGACGCAAAATACGGTGCTTCGCGCCGGATTTGGGCGGAGCTATTTTGCAACGAACTACTCCAGCACATTCCAGCAACTCTCGATTGAGTATCCGATTGCGCCCACCCAGAGCGCGCCCCTAGCGAATATCTATCAGCCGGTGTTTCCCATCGATCAGGGAGTGCCGCCGATTCCCCCGCTCAACCTTCCCTCCTCCGGACTGCTGAAAGCGCCTCCGGGCGTGAGCATTTATTACAATCCTCCATATACTCCTACCGAGCACGTCGATGAATGGAATTTTGCGGTGGAGCGCCTGATCGGCCGAGACCTTGGGATTACGGTTCGCTATGTTGGAAATAAAGGGACCAATTTGGCATGGGATCCTAATATCAACGCAGCCCCGCCGGGAGTCGGAGATGTGGTGAGCCGGCGTCCTTATTACCAGCTCTACGGCTTGACCCAGGGAATTGGCAGCCGGAATAACGGCGGCAATTCAAATTACAACGCTCTGCAAATTGTTGTCGATAAGCGGTTCTCGCACGGCTACTCGGTGACATCTTCCTTTACCTGGTCCAAGGCTCTCGATACAGAGGTGGCCGGCTTCGCCTGGGGCGATCAGGGGACGAACCCGTATGACCGGGAAGGGTCTTACGGAATCGGCACCAATCAAGACAGGGCCGCAGTCTGGACTCTGAGCCATAATTGGCAGTTGCCTTATGGTCCGGGAATGCGCTGGGGAAACAACGCCACGGGCGTCAAGAAAGCCCTCCTCGGCGGCTGGCAGTTCAACGGCATCACCACGCTGGAGGATGGGTTTGCACTTTCGCCTATTCTTGCCAATGGCAGCACGCTGAATGCCGATTTCGGCCAGAGACCCGACCGGATACCTGGGGTTCCCATTTATCCCTCCCAAAAGACAACCGGGGAGTGGTATAACCCCGCAGCTTTTGAAGCGCCACAATTCCCGGGGCAAGCCGTGCAGTGCTGCCGCTGGGGAGATGCAGCGCGGGGCAGCATACGAGGCCCCGGCCTGTTTAACGCCGATTGGGCCTTATGGAAAGAGTTCATGTTCAAGACGCCCCTCAGCCGTGAAAAGACGATCCTGCAATTTCGCTGGGAAAACTATAACGCCACAAACACCGCGCCCCTGGGCGAGCCCGATATGACGGTGGACGACGCGCTGGCAGGACATATCACAGGACTGCTTGGCACGTTTCTTGAGACGGTTCCGCAGATGCGGAACATGGAGTTTACCCTGCGGCTACAGTGGTGAGATAGCCTGCTTTTTTGCGCGTTATTTTACTGAGGTTTACAAATTATCGTGACGTCATTTTCTGTAGCGCCGGTGACCCTACCGGCGTTTTTCGGCGCTGAGGACAGCGCCGCTACAGCCTACGTTGTCACGATAATTTGTAAACCTCAGTAGTACCGCCGTCCTGGCGTTTATGCTTTTTTCTCCAGGATGATCACCCATTGCTCAAAAGTGGGAGTGAGCGGAGCTTGCCACGCGCCTTGCGCATCGGCACGGACTTCGCCGATGGGCGTTCGAGTTCCTGTTCGGGGGTCAAAGAAAGAGGCTTGGTAGCCTAGATCGGACTCAAGGTGAGTGATCTTGGGCGCGCCCCACAGGAGAGGCACGAAAACGATCCGGAGTTCTCCCGGAATTGCGGCGCAGTAGGGGAGTTGATAATTTTCCGTCGTCCAGCGCGGCTCAACCCATTCCGGGTGCGGCTCCAACCGCCACCATTCGTAGCTTGAGAGCAGTTTCTTGGCGAGGCCCACTTGATGCGAACCTGGAAGTTCTGCCGCCACATTCCAGGGAGGACCGCCCCAGGATCGCCCATGCGGAGACGGCCCGAAAGGATGCTCTGCGGTATTCACCTGCCAGATTCCATCAGCGCCATAAGTATGCCCCGCGGCTCCGCTCAGCATGCAGGCCCAATACACGAAGCGTGAAACTTCCTGCCGGTTCTCATCCAGAATCCCTTCGTAGCATACTTCCCCGGCCAGCACCGGCATGCGCGGCGTTCTTTCGAGTTCGCCCGTGACCTTGTTGATGGTGTTGGGATAGCTCGTGCGGTCTCCATGACCGGTCTGGAGCATATCGAAATCGAGCACGGAGGGGTCTTCCACCGAGTCGCGCGCCGTTGACGAGGGGTGAATCGTGATCGGGTGACGGTAGGGATCGATGCTCCGCACGTAGCGGGCTACTTCTGTCCAACCGCTCTTCTGTTTCGCAGAATCTTCCTCTGGGTTCTTTGAAAGATAGTAGGGCATCGTTCCCTCGCCGGCCAGACACCAGAACGCAGGATAGGCTCCCCAGCGCGCCACGATATTCCGCCAGTGCTGCTTGATTTTGCGTATGCCCATGAAGATCAGAAAATATCCCCAGCAGCCCACAATGCAGGGCGCCAAACCCCGATCGACCAACTCACGAATTCGCAGGTCGGCCATATCGAAATAATGCGGGTTAATTCGGGCATAGTTTGCTTCCCAGGGAAAGCCGGCTTCATTCGCTCCGCGCGGATCAAAGGGAGGCATGTCGGGGTAAAGTCCTGCGACAATTTGAATAACAGAAAAGCCCTTGGAGACGCGGTCAGCGGCCAGCTTCTGAAAATCTTCCGGCCAGCGCAAGCGGTGGCAAAGCCCCATCCACCAGGTGTCGCCGAGCCACAGGAAGTGCGTTCCATCTGCGTGTTCAAAGTGGCGCTGGTCCGATGCGACTCGTAGCGGACCATGTTTGCGCAGAGGATTGTCGCCCTGGTATTCCGAGACTTCCAGGATGCCGCGCCGCCCGTGGAGATCGGAATTTGACGTGTCGCTGGATACAGTGCGGTAGGCGTAGCGTCCTGCGCTCTCCGGGCTATACCGGATTCGCCAGGTCTGACCACCTGCCCAAAAAGCCGGCATGCGGTGTTCCCGCCCCTGAGGGTCGGTGAAGATAACATCGAGCTCAACGTCGTTGAAGGGATCGTCGTAGGCTTTGCCGGAGGAATACGACCACTCCGAGACGCAATGCTGGACGCCATATTGAGCGCCGGTCGTATCCTGATCGTTGGAGCTTGCTGATCGAGAGCCCGCGCCTATTCCTTTTCCTGCGCCGGTCTCTTGAAGCGATGCAAAACCGGCTGTGCCAAGACCTGCTTTTTCCAGAAATGATCGGCGATTCATAAAGTTTGTCGCTCCTTTTTTGATTCAGTATTTTGTTGAAAGCTCAGCCCGCCTGTCATTCTGTGGAGCCAAAGGCGACGAAGAATCCCTGTATTTCGAAATACAGAGATTCTGCCGCCTCGCGGAGTTTTACCCGGAGCGGAAAATGCCGAAATTCTTCGCTATCGCTCAGAATGACAAGCGAAGGGTTCGGAATGACAATGTCCATTAGCGTTCTTCAGTAGCGGTCAGGAGTTTGCGACCTCGCGGACTACCCAACGCGAGTTGCCCGGATGACTACGTCCTCGGTAAATGGCGCCAACTCAAACGTCACCACGCGCCCTCCTTCGGCGAGAAGACAAGGCGAATACGTTCCGCCGGTGGGTGAATAGAGGCTCACCCGATAGTTGCCTTGTGGAAGCCGGAATGAGACATCGCCGCTAATCGGCTGCCCTGCGGCCGGGTCAGTCAATTCGCGCGCATCGGCCAGGTAGGCGATGTAATCTTCACCAGGTTTTGCCAGCGCCGCAGTCACCAGATGCGTGGGCTGGGCAACGATCCAGTCTGGCGCGGGCTGGGCATGGATGAAATCGAAGGAATGGATGAACTCTGAAAGATTACGCATCCAGCTTCGAATCTTGGAGCGCGACTCCGGACTTCCGGCCTCAATCCCTACCTTGATGGAGAAGTCGATAAAGTCATAATGCGCGCCGCACAGGACGGCTGTCCAGGCACGCTTGCGGTCGATGGTCCATCCAACGTCATCCAGATACATGCTCGCGGCATTGTCTTCGTCTGAGATGCAGGGCTTGCGCTCGCGATAAGCGGCCAGAAAGAAGTCGCGGAACTGCTCAAGCTCAAGTTCTTTGGACATAAAGTTTCCGAGTTGATAGGCGCGGCCTCGCAGCGTCAAGTCAGGAAGCGGATGAACGTTGACGGCATCCAGCATGGAGCCTGAAAAGCTCGCGTCGAAATTCTGGCCAAACTCCGGCGTGTAACTGAAAGCATTTTGCCCCATGAGCAAATGCTTTCGATCAAATTTTTGGAGTTCGCCGCGCAGGGTGTCAGCCATCGCTTGCTGCCAGGCATCGACTTCGCGGGTGGTCACGTGGTTTGCTACTCCGCCTCCGGGCTCGTTGCAGATTTCGTAGTAAACGTTGTCATAGCGGCTGGTCTCATGAATGATCTTCCGCGCGTAAGCTGATTGGCGCTCGACCAGATTCTGATCGCGGAGCGAGATATATTCCGGCCACTCGACGCTTCCAATCCCCTGCAGATTATTCCTGTCACGGAGAGGATTGAGCGCCCAAACGTCATTTGAATAAGTGTTGCTGAAAACGGTCAGTTCAACGGCGATGCCCAGCCTCGATGCCAGCGACAAAAACCTGCGAAGCCGCGAAAAATACTCCGGGTTCCAGTGGTCGAGATCGTACTTCGGCTCGCCGTCCATGGCTTTGCCTGGCCCCGTTCGCGGCCAGGGGGCGACAAAATCCGGCGATTCAGGCTTGACCGGCGAGCATGGATTTCGCGCCGACTGGAGTTCCCGATAAAGAAGGAACGTCCGTGTTACGGTTTGTTTCTTGTCCGCAGCCTCGGCCAGGTATCGCTCAAAATCAAAGCGGCGATTTACAACGGAGCCATAATGTTCGCTCGCTGCGATTAAAACCAGGGGTTTCCCTCGAAACAGGAAGTATTTGGGATTTTGGGGATGAATGCTGATCGGAGTTCCCGCTGCGCCTGACGCATTGGATGTTTCCCCCGAAGCGACGGACTCCGCGCTGAGCGGGAGCGGGTTTCCGGAGGGGGAAACCGGCGCAAGCGCCGAAGCAAAACCCAAAACCCCGGCGCGTTCCATAAATTCACGTCTCTTCATGGGGTCACCCGCTCAAACCTGACCGCATCAACAATGATTGCTCCATCCGCCGCATTAGTCTCCTCAACATAGCGGGGATTTCTGACCGTTCCCAGAAGCTGCCATTGGCCCGCGCCTTGGTTGAAGTTCACGCGCGATGTTTCTTCTCCGGAATCCGTGACGATGGTGAAAGGGGCGTCCGTAGCCAGATCCCCCACCGCCGGATGGCCGTAATAAACCGAGACCTTATAGGTTCCGAGCATGGGATCATCATTGCGCCATACGGCCGTCCTTGATCCATCGCCCTTTTCGGTCCAGAAGCAACCGCCGCCGTAATCGCCGCTTTGAGGCTCGGTATCAGAATGCCAGCCGCCGCCCGTCAGCAACAATCGCCCGCCAATGGTCTGATCGTCGATGATGGTGTCCCTTTCGGGCGCCGTATAGATTCGCCAGCGCCGAAGCTGTACGGCTTTGGGAGGCGTGTTCTCCTTCATCCACTCTCGAAGGCGGGCATCGAGTCTTTTCACTACTTCCGGATTCTCCGCAGCAACATCCGTCAGTTCGCCCGGATCGCGCTCAAGATCAAAAAGCTGTTCTTTGCCGGTCCAAAGGTTCAGGATCAGCTTATAGCGCGCATCCCGCACTGACCGCATGGGGATGGCAACGTCTTCCTCCGCGAAGACATATGGATTCACAGATGTGGTTTTGCCCTCGATCAGCGGAACCAGGCTATGCCCTTCAGCGTCAGGCAAGTCAGGAAGTCCCGCCAGGTCCAGAATCGTGGGGGCCGTATCAACGTTCGAGCCGAGAGCGTCAATCACTCGGCCCTGCGGAACGCCGGAGCCGGCCACGATGAGCGGAATGTGAAGGTCCGCATCGTACAGAGAGCGATGATCAAAGGTGAGAAAATCCTTGGGGTGCGAATAAAGCAGTTCGCCGTGATCGGAAGTGAGAAGGACGACCGTCTTCTGATCGAGTCCCAGGGATTGAAGTTGATCCAGGATTTCTCCGACGTAGCGATCCACAAAGTGGATTTTGCCGTCGTAGAGCTGATAGAGCCGTTCGATGGCTTTCTGATCCCCCAGCATGGCCAGGCGCAACAAGGCTCCGCGCGCAACATCGTAGCCGGCATCCGTCATATAAGGGTAAGCATCGGACTTGTAAAGGTCATCCTGAGGCGGCGGGTCGTAAGGAGAATGAGGTTCCATGAAATGAACATAGAGAAAAAATCGTTTTGACTTGTTTCGATCAAGCCACGCCAGAACATGCTCCGTGGTTGAAGGCGCGGTGTAGAGAGTGTTTCCGGCAAGCCGTTCCGTAATGTTCACATCCTGGGCGCTTCGTTGCGCCTCGTAATACTCATCGAAGCCCCTTCCGGTAAGCTGTTCGCCGGCCAGTCCGTTGTTGACGAAAGCTGTTGTGTAGTAACCGTGGTATTTAAACATCTGCGCCAGCATGGGCGTATCTTTGTTAATCAGCGGCATGCCGGGTCGCCAGAAAAGGGTCACGCCGTGTTGGGAAGGATAAAGGGACGTGTGGAGTGAGCCGAAGGATGGAGACGTCCAGGACGCAACCGTAAAAAAGTGAGAGAAGCGAACTCCCCGCTGCGCCAGCTGATCGATATGAGGGCTATCGGAGCGTGGGTTACCGTAGCAATGCAACTGGTCCGCCCGAAGTTGATCGAGGACAAGCACCAGGACGTTTGGGTGGTCTGGGCGTGCGTTGCCCTGGGCCATTCCCGCTGCCCCTAAAAACAACATCGCCGTCCATGCCGCCATGCATGCCGTCACAAATCTCTTCATCATCGTGTCATCCTCACAGGAATATCCGCATTGGTATTGCGCTGGCAGGCCGGTTGCCTACCAGAGGAGCTTGAGAGCGAACTGGATTTCGCGCGGGTCGCGCGCGGTTAGGATCTGGCCAAACGTCGGACTCACCACGCTCAGGTTCGGCACTCCGAACTGAGCGTGATTCCAGGCATTGAAGAACTCAGCGCGGAATTGCAACCCCACCCGCTCGCTGATCGGAGTCATCTTAAATAAGGACAGGTCCCAGTTGTTCAACCCCGGGGTTTCCACAATGTTGCGTCCGCTATTTCCGAACGTTCCGAATGGCGGCGCAACGAAACAACCGGTGTTGAAATAACGCAGGATGGTTCGCTGGCCTCGCGGCAAATTGCCATTGTTGTTGCAGCCAGAAACTTCGTCAGCCCGCAGCGTGATCCACGGCCCTACATCGGCGGTGGTGCCCGGAGCCAGAACGTTTTCGTAATTCCCCGTCATGAAGGTGGTGATGCCATTCACTTCCCATCCTCCGATAAGCTTTGCCACTCCGCCTCTCACGCCGCCCAAAAAACGCTTTTCAGGCCCGAAAGGCAGTTGGTAAGTGTAACCCAAAGTGAAAACGTCATTGGCCTGGAAATCTGAATTCCCGTAATCCGCCTCGCGGTCATACATGTTCTGGTGCCACGTTCCCCCTGAGCCGCGCGAAGCCGTATCCAGCGAATGCGACCAGGTGTAGCTGGCAAGGAAATTCAAACCATTGGAAAAGCGCTTCTGCAAGCGCGACTGGAGCGCGTTGTAATCCGAACTTTCCCCGAAATTAAAGGAGAGAATCTCGCCCCAACCCGGATACGGAACGCGCTGTTGAATGGGCGTTGGATTGGAAGGGTTCGGCAGAAAGGCTTGATTCAACGGCACTCGCTCCGCCAGGTGCGTTCCCTTGCTCCCCACGTAGGCGAGCTCGATGAGGTAAGAGTTGTGAAAGGTGTGTTGCAGGCCCATATTCCACTGCTGCACGTAGGAAGGGCGGTCGCTCGGATCGACGGAAAAAGGAGCCAGGGTTCCCAAATTGAGCTGGGAGATGCTTGGGAAAGCGTCCCGATCGAGTAATTCGGTGGGAGCGCTGAGCGATCCATTGATCGTCTGCGTGATGACCAGCGGAGGAAAATTCATCTTGCCTTGCAGTTCGTTGCCCTGGGTCATCTCGGAGAAGATGCCGTATCCTCCCCGCAGGACGGTGTTGGCGGCAAGGCTGTAAGCAAAACCGATGCGAGGTTCCATGCCTACCAGATAATCCGGCGACCAGATGCCGGGTTGATAGTTCGGTTGATCTGAAAGCACGGTTGAAGGCAGTTGGATGGGAAGCGTGTTGGCTGGCGTGCGGACGATAAGCCGCTGGGAAGCTACATCAAAAAACCCCTCTTTGCCGTTTATCTCATAGGGCGGCGAGTCGTATTCATAGCGAAGTCCCAGGTTCAAGGTCAACCGCCGCGTCGCCTTGAAATTGTCTTGCGCATAAAACGCCCAGGCGGTTGTCCGCCAGTTCGCTACGGCCAGGCCCTGTTGCGCCGTGGCGCTGGCCAGGGTTCCGAGTAGAAAGTCGCCTAAAGCGTTGCCGGTGTACCGCCCGTCAAAACTGAAGACGCCGTCGTTATCAAGCCCCAGGCGTTGCTGGAACTGGATGCGGCGCATATCCGCCCCGAACATCAGTTCGTGACGGTCGCGCGACCAGGTGACTTCATCGGTATACTGGAACAAGTTCTCCAGCCCTCCCTGATTCACGCCGGTTCCGCCGAGCCCGCTGTATCCTGAAATGCTGAAAGTCGGCAGGCCGAATTCAGCGGGGACCTGAGTGAGATTCTTGATTCCCAACGCGCTATCCACGCTGGAGGGCGTGTTTTGCCAGCTATGGAATACACGGCTGCGATTGAATCCCACCTTGAAAACGTTCAAAAGGGTAGGGCTGAAAATATGAGTTTCCTCAAGCGCAAAATTCTGGCCTCCGTAAGGAAAAACATTGCCGTAGAGGGGAGCGATTCCGGGCTGAAGCAGGCTGGAATTGTAATAAATGTAACGCCCGAAGAGTGTATCTTTCGCGCTGAGATTGAAGTCGGTGCGTTCGGTGAACTGATTGTCCGTCCGCTGCGTGGTGGGGTTCACCACCAGATTGATTCCCGGCAGGCTGGCGTTGGGCGCCGGAATGTACTTCTCAAACCCCTTCACGACGGAAGAGATCATGCTGGCGGGGATTTGATTGCCGGGAAACGCCTGTCCGGTAAAGGGATCGATCAGCGCCGAAGAACCTGTAATTGGATCTTTCTTTTTGCTTGAAACGCCACTTAAATCTCCCGCAAGTTGCGCAGGGGTTGGAACCAACGCACTGAGCGTGTTCGCCTGCCGGAATCGAAAACCTTCATAGTCGGTAAAAAAGAAGAGCTTGTTTTTCAGGATGGGGCCTCCGGCTGAAGCTCCGAACTGATTCTGGCGAAGAGGGAATTTGGGCCTGCCGAAGTAATTGTCAAAAAAGTTCGCCGAATCAAAAGCGTTGTTTCGGACAAATTCGTAAACAGACCCGTGAAATGCGTTCGTCCCGGATTTCGTCACCATATTGATGATTTCCGTGCCATCACCATATTGCGCAGGAAACATGTTTTTCTGCATGCTGAATTCCTGGATTGCGTCTGGAGAAAGCAGGATGGAGGGCGAATTGAACCACATGTTGCGCGTTTCAACGCCGTCGATCAGGAAGCTGTCCGTGTCGCCCCGGCTGCCCGACACGTGAAACGCCATGTTGCTGCGTCCTGATTGCGCGGTAATGGTGGCGCTGCGCGATTCATAGGCAGGCACTACGCCGCTCGCAAGCAGGCCGAGCTGCATGAAGTTCCGCCCGTTCAACGGCAGATTGACGATTTGCCGGGTGTTAATGACCTGGCTGACCGAGGATGTCTGGCTTTCCACGGCGACCGGGGCGGCCTGAACCGTGACAATCTGGTTGGAAGTCCCCAAAGTAAAGTGGAGGTCTTCGTTGACGGTGTGCGCCACTTCGAGCCGAATGCCGGTCAATTCCACCTGTTTGAATCCGGGCGCAGTCGCGGTGAGAGAGTAGATTCCGGGAGGAAGATCGGGAAAGGTAAACTCACCTGAAGAATTCGTAACAGCCATGCGGCTCAATTGGGTGTTGACGTTTATCAGGCTGACTTTAACGGCTGGCATCACCGCTCCTGAGGGGTCGAGCGCCCGTCCTACAATACTTCCGGTCACAATCTGTCCATATGCGACGGAGGAGGCCGAAAGGTAAACGACGATCACAAGGGTTGTGACGAGCCGAACCATTGTGGCTTTCTGCATAAGGTTGCTACCTCCTGGTGATCATTCTGATTTCTGGTCTTGCGCCAAGTGAACTCATGCTCGGGCGGAGAACACACGCTCGCTTTAAGAAGGCTCCTCGGCGTAGTAATTGTCACCTAATGGCCGGCCGCCTTCCTGCCACCATTGCTGAACCACCCAGGCTTCGGTTTGCGGTTCAACATCCTCAGGGAGATACGCATGCACCGCGAACTCCAGTTTTTCGTGAGACCAACTCGGGTTCAGCCGGATTTTATACAGGACCCAGGAGCACCCGGCCTTCTGCGTGTCGCCATACTGCCGCGCATCTGGAACAGGAATGAGCGCCAGATCTCGCGCGCCTACGCGCGCCACCACCTGAACAATCTCAACGACCGTGGGTGAATACCGCCACTCTGCGCTTCCTCGCCTCAAACGAACAGGAATGGCAAGGATGTGTTGACCTTCTTTCAGAGGAGGCAGGGTTGCTTCAAAAGCAACCATTGTCTTTCTTTTGCCTTCCTTCTCAAACCGCTCTGCATCGGCGAACCGAATTTTCATCCAATCAGCTATCTCGACTCGACTCAGGGGCAACGAAACGCCCAGGCGTTCAAATTCTCGAGACGAGGCGCGACGGACGGAAAGGTTTTCTGGAATGGCATCTTCCGGCGCTACTTCGAGCATCAGGACTTCAAATGGACGCAACCAGATTTCCGCCCGATCGCCAACCCTGAATGTCGAGCCGTCCTCTTTTCGCAATTGTATTTGGTCTGGGAAATGAGAAATGATTTTGAGAAGCGCATTCTTCGGACCCTCAAGATGCAAATCCGGGCCAAGATCAAGTTCAACCTTGCGAGACGCAAAGTGCATGTTGTTTGCGAAGATAAATCCATGCGAGCCTCGGAAATAGGCGTATCCATAAACCTCGTTTTTCCATGGATCGCCAAAAACGGCGCGCGGCCCCAGAAATACTGTTTCATTTTTTTGAGCCAGCGACCTCATCTGAGACAGAAAATCCACATCCGATTCGCTCAGGAGATAGATGTCGCCCCAAAGTTGCGGAAAAAGCAGGTTCCCTCGTCCCAGGTCCATGACCAGGGCTTCTCTCCATCGTTCATTGCCCATGAAGTTCCCCCACCGGGTGTCGGCAAGCCACACGCCGAGGCTATCTTTGTTGATGGGAGGAATCATTTTCGCAAACCATGTGCCCTGATCGAGGTTGAGGGTGACGGAATCGCGATAGTAGAGGGCAGGGAACCAACTGGTGCCAGAACCTTCCATAAAAAGGCCCGATTCAAAAATGGAGTCGCCATGCAGGGCGAAAAATGGTGAGCGCACGCCCCAATACCACATGACGTAGATATCCGGGTCAAGCTGATGCGCATCGCGCGCGATCTCGAGAAGGCGGTTGTACATGGCTTCGACGGAATACTTGCCGGGCAAATGCCCATGGCGCGCGCTGTTGCAGTAGTAGCTGCCTCCATCCAGCTTGAAGAATTTAAGGTTATTCTCCCGGATGTGGTGAAGGATCGCATCCCGCAGGATGCTGAAATAAGGTTCCGAAGCCAGGCACAGTGTTGCTTCAACGCCGCCGTTTGTTAAATAACCGTTGCGGTAAATCTTTGGCGGCGGACCTGGCTCCGCGGGGCCGCCTGGGGCCGGAGTCTGGCAGGCCCAGACGGGCGGATATGCGCTGCATGATTCCGCGCCCCAACTGGTTCCGAACCAGAGGCCAAACTTCATTCCGAGCGAATTAATTCGATCCACCACTTTTGTCGGCCCATCGGGGAAGCACTGAGGAGCAAATCGTGTCAGGTCGGAACCATGGTCTACCCATCCGGTGTCAGGGACGTAATAATCGAAATGCATTCCTTTTTGTTGCCATTTTTCGAGAACATTCAGCCCATCCAACATTTCCACGTCGTTTAACGTTGGGCACCCGCCCCACTGATTGTTAATTCCAAAGGGGTCATAAATGGAAACCGCTCTCTTCTTCCGAGGGCTTCTTTCCTGAATGTAGGAAACAAAATGCTGCAACGCTTCGCCTGCCTTGGACACACTCACGAGAGACACATGACTTTGGAAGCTTCCGCCCGGAGCCAGCTTTGCGGCAGGGAAGTGAACCATTTTGACGCGCCCATGATCGCCTTGGTTAACCCCTGCCGGATGCTCGATGGCGCAAAAGCCTTCATCAAAGAAAACAGGCTCGCCACGCCCTCCTTCAGACGTGGAAGGCTCCAAACTGAAATCGTCGGCTTGAATGTCAAGCAACAGCATTTCCTGGGAGCTCTGGTTTCGTACGTCCAGCCATTTGCGCCGTGTGGGGCCATCCAGCTCATAATGAACAGCGATTTGGATTGGGTGATGAAGACTCCGAAGGTGAAAAGTCGCCGCGCGGTTTGTTTTCTGCTCCACGCCTTGAACCTCAAAATCTGAAACATGGAGATATGGCTTTCCAACGGAGATAAATTGATCGGCAAGCACCGGTTCAAAGACATAATGCTTCAGCACTTCGTCGCTCAAGCCGCCAAAGTGTTTGTCGTAGCCGCGCGTCCGCACGGCGATGAGATTCTGTTCACCTGAGCCGAAGCGCAGCGCGCTGTAATGAGCGCTTCCGGGAGCAAGAACAAATTCGCCCGGCGTCCGCCAACGACCAGAAGAGCGTCGGTGCCCGATTTCCGCCCCATTCACGTAGACCCAGTACTCAGCCCAGTCCTGGTGGTCATAGCCTCCGAGCACAAAGGCAATCTCTTCACTCCGCGCATCCTCTGGCAATTTAAATCCATAACGAAACCAGCCGTAACCGTCGTATTTGATTTCATCGGGTGGCCGGCCTCCGCCGCTCAAGCGCCGCAGCAACAGGTTGTCCGTCGCTCCCCATGCATGGTCTGAATAGTCCGGCAGGTTGTAGCCGTTCTTCAGTCCTTGTTCCTGAGCGGGGAGCGCCGGAGTCTTATCCGGGCCAAAAGTGAAGCGCCACCAGGGGATATCGATCCGATGCTTGGAGGCGGAAAATGCAAGGGCCAACTCCTGAACGGAAGCAAGGGGGAAGCGATGGCCCGAGAGTTTGTTTTCGAAGCGCGAACTGCTGAGAATTCCTTTGCGCCAGCCCAATTCCCACAGGAGGAAATTATTGGATAACGTTACCGCGCCGTCCGGCGCGGCAGGATGAATCTTGGTGTTGGCCTGATCTTGCGGACTTCCCTCCAAGGCTGAAGCTGACATGAAGGCCGCTGACATCAGGCTGGTGGTTTGTAAGAACCTTCTTCGATCCATCCCTCACTCCTTCCTGGAACACCCAGAATCGTGTCATTCCCAGTCCTTCGTCCGCCTTTCTGACGCTGAGTTTGGCGAAGCGGAAGAATTCAATTCGCAGTGATGAGTGAAAAGTGACGAGTGGCGAGCGACGAGCAAAAGCAACAGAACCTCGGATTGGTTTTTGCTCAATCACGAATCAGTCGTCACTGATCACTGTTTTTCGGTTTCTCGGATGACAGGCAGCAAGCGGTTCTCATCAGCCTGATGGATCTATGGAATTAGTAGGACCTGTCACGCGCTGCTTCGGCTTCCTGCTGGAGTTGTCGAAACCTGCTGAATTCAAGCTGGGCCTCCGCGCGATTCCCTTCTTTGGCCAAGGCTACGCCAAGATTGTAGTGGGGGCGAGGATTCCCAGGATCGAGGCGGATAGCCTCCCTGAACTGGGAAACAGCTCCTTTCACATCTCCTTCTTGCTGGAGCGCCAAGCCTAAACTGTAGTGAGTTTCTGCATTCTCGGGTTCGCAACGCGCGGCTTCGCGCAATTGAGATACCGCCTGGGACAATCGCCCCATTTTTCGCCAGGCAAGTCCGAGATTGTTATAAGCCTGGCAGAGCTTGTCATCCAGCAGCACGGCCTGATGAAACTCTTGAATTGCCCCGCCAAGGTCTCCTTTGATCGTCAGAGCGATTCCCAGGTTATTGTGAAAATTGGCGGACCGGGGATTGAGCTTGATGGCCTGCTTCACTTCACGAAGCGCATCCGGAACATCATGATTTTGTAGAAGGGTGATTCCAAAGTCATTATGGACTTCGGCGCTGTCAGGCTGAAGTTTTACGGCCGCCTGATACTGCTTCAAGGCGTCTGTCAAATCTCCATGCAGCCTCAGCGCCTTCCCCAGACAGAGCCGAGCCTTCACGCTTTCCGGGCTTAGCTTTTCCGCCGCAGTGCATTCCTCGATGGCGGCCTCAATGGAACCTGTTGCAAGCAACACCGATCCCAGATTCGCATGAGCGTCTGCAAACCCCGGTTCGGCGCGAAGCGCTTCACGGAATTTGCCGCTTGCAGCCTGCAAATTACCCTGCTGCAACAGGGCCAGCCCCTCATCATTCTCGCGGGCAGCTAATTCATCCGTTCCGGGCTTAGTCTGATATGCCCGCAAATCAGAAGCTTCGAAGATGAGCAGGAACCCTGATATGCCAATCAGCAAGGCTTTGAGTAAGCGCCTGGATTGATCAACATTCGTCGCACAACCCATGAGAAATCTCCCGCTTGGTTCCTTCCATGGTGCGAAGTCTCCATAAAGCATCTTCAGGGCAGGATCAAGCTTTCCGGGAAGACTCTGCCGTTGCTCGCGCGTTCACATCCGGTCAACGGAGACCCGGGGCATCAGAAATAGAACTTCAGCGCCAGTTGCGCCACTCGGGGAGAGGTGGCGGATAGCATTTGACCGAATTGAGGATCTCCCACGGTTACATCCGGATTTACAAATGAGTGTTGATTGAAAAGGTTAAAGAACTCTCCTCGGATCTGAAGGCTCTTCGACTCCGTGAATCGGAAGTCTTTGAAAAGTGAGAAATCCCAATTATTTTCCTTGCCCTGGCTGAGGATATTTCGTCCTGCGTTGCCGAGAAACCCGGGAGCCGGTTGCGCAAAACAGGAAGTATTGAACCACTGAAATACCTTGGGATTTGAGAGAGCGCCGTTGCAAACCCGGGTGGGGACAAATTCGTGATTGCTCCCGGTATTCGAAAAATCCTGCGCAAACAGCATGAAGGGAAGGCCGCTGCCGAAGGTGGTCACGCCATTTACTTGCCAGCCGCCGACCAGATATTTTGCAACCCAATTGGAGCGATTGTAGATGGATTTCCCCGGCCCAAAAGGAAGTTCGTAGGTATAGCTCAGTGTCAGGACCTGAGGTCGGCTGAAATCTGACGGCCCATAGTTAAGCTTCGGATCCAGTCCGTTGATCATCTCTCCTCCATCCGTGGAAAGAAGATCGAAAGCTCTTGACCAGGTGTAGCTCGCTTGAAATGAGAGCCCTTTGGAAAATGTTTTCCGGATGGAGGCTTGCAAGGCGTTGTAGTTGGAGTTTCCGAGGTCGTACTGCGCCAGGATGTCTCCAATGGCCGGATAAGGCCGCCGCGACTGGATCGGAGTCGGATTCAGAGGGTTTTCCGGCGCAGCCTGATTGGGGTTAAGCCGGACCGAAAGATGATGTCCCTGGTTTCCAACGTATCCCACGTCGATCAAAATGTCTTTGCTCAGCGTGCGCTGTACGTCAAAATTCCACTGCTCCAGATAAGGCGTGGGATTGTGTTGTTCCACCGCGAACGGCGCAAAAATAGTGGAGCCCGGAGCAAACGAAGGAAAGATACTGGACATCGGCGTGGGAGTCAATGGAGAAAAGCTCAGGGCCTGCGACAGGAAGTTTGGCGGATTCGCCATCAAGAACTGCAATTCGTTATAAGCCGTTGACGTGTAATAGATTCCAAAACCTGAGCGGATTACCGTTGAAGGTCTTAGGGCGTAAGCAAGCCCAACACGGGGAGCGAGGTTCCGGTAATTGGGATCCCACGATCCGGGAACAGAACTGCCTCGGCTCAGACTGTAAGTTGAGGCATGCCCGTATTTGTCCCGAGGCGGAGAGTCGTATTGATAGCGAAATCCCAGATTGAGTGTGAGCTTCGGCAACGCCCGCCAGTCGTCCTGGACGTAGGTGTCCAGATCGGTTTCACGAAAGCCTGACAGGGTATTACCCACCCCGCCCAACGCGAAGTTTGGAAGTCCAAGCATGAAATCTGCCAGGCCAAGTCCCTGGACAAACGACGGCTGGCCAAACTGGTAGTTGGAAGTGTATTGACCGTTGAAGCTGACATCGCCGGAATTGGCGAGTTCCCAATTTCCGTTGAATTGAATCCTTTGAGCTTCGACGCCTGCTGAAATGGTGTGCTTCCCGTGGATATAGTCCAACTCGTCCGCAAATTGGAAGAGGTTCTGAACGGCTC
>CADDZJ010000066.1 GCA_902812415.1 Acidobacteriota bacterium | reverse complement strand
GCTGTCTGTCATCCCTATCCTCTACGCCGCATGGGCGTCATTACTTGAGGCAAGAGCCGGATGCGGGAAACCCGCTCGTCCGGATCCGTGCGGGGGGCGGTGAGTAATCACCGTCCCTACCGCGACTGTCGCGTTCGCGGTTTGGGCCGCGCCGTCTTCTCCTTGCCTTTCTTTTCATTGGGGTTGGTGGATCCATGCGGTCAAGGTGGCGTTCAAGAGCATCCACGTGGGCGGACCAGAACCGGCGGAAGGGAGCGAGCCACACATCCACCTCCTGAAGCGGTTCTGGCTTCAGCCGGTAGAGACGACGCTGTGCGTCCACCGTGGATTCGACGATTCCGGCCTGGCGCAGCACTCGCAGGTGTTTTGACACGGCCGGCTGCGGCATCCGAAGATGACGCTCGATCTCTCCCACCGACCGTTGTGATGCGGCCAGGAGGCTCAAGATCGCGCGGCGGCGAGGCTCCGCAATGATTTCGAACACCGATTCCACTCTCCGGGGATACCTCACAGAGCATATGCTTGTCAAGGCATATAAAGGCAGAGGCCCGGCAAGGGTTTCAGTCGGCGCGCGGGGATGCACCGTCTGATGCGTTTTGGGCGGGTGCGATTCAGAGCGCTGATTATTGCAGTGTCCTCAAGGCGATCGCCTGCGCGCGATCACGAGCTTGGATGATCAGGGCCGCGGAACAGCAAAGGCCCCGGCGTGGATGAGAGCCGGAAACACGAAGCCCTTTTGTCTCGACGAACTCGCGGCGGTTGCACGCATGGGCGTCTCGACGCTGCACCATCACTTCCGCGCGGCGACTGGCCTAAGTCCACTTCAATATCGCCATAAACTCCCGAATCGTCAGCCCTTCGGAAATTGCCTTCCAACAATGTTGGTGACCACCGCTCGATGTCGCAGCGGGGAGATGTTCTCCTTGACGAGGTTCAACAGGTTTTGAATCAAGACCCAGGCGCCAGAAAATAAACAGCTTACTCGTCTGGCTGGTCTAGAATGACAAGAAGTGTGCGACGACAACCCATGAATTAAAAGGAAGAATCTTCTGGCGGAGAGGCAGGGATTCGAACCCTGGGTACAGCTTTTGACCGTACAACGGTTTAGCAAACCGCCGCCTTAAGCCACTCGGCCACCTCTCCGTCGTTGGCTCTCTGATAGGTTAGCACGAATCTAGGGGACGGGCGCAGTGTGTCACGTAGTGTGCTCTGCGAACAAAACCCACTACAAACTTTAGTGGCAACTCAAAGCGGTTGCCACTCAGTAAGCTGTCACTCCCGCGAAAGCGGGGATCCACACCGCACCACAATGTTTAACCCATATGGACGGTATTCGCGCTAGCCACAGAAATCAATAAAACAGGTACTTCCGCCAGCGCTCATCGGACTTGCCCATCATGCGCATCAATTGACGGCTGGTGTGTAGCGTGTAGGGCCGAGGCGGGCGCAATAATTTCAGCCCGGCCTCTTCCGGCAATCGGTCCCCTTTGCGATTGTTGCATGCATGGCAACAGGCTACGAGGTTATCCCAGTCCGTGCGCCCCCCGCGCGAGCGGGGAATGATATGGTCAAGCGTCAATTCGCTGGCGGGCAACACGCGGCCGCAAAACTGGCAGGTGTATCGGTCGCGCAGAAGGATATTTTTCCGCGAGAGCGCGCGAGTCTGCCGCGGAATGTGCCGGAACTCGCAGAGCCGGATCACCGAGGGAACGCGGATCGCCATGCGGGTGGAATGGATAAAATTGCCGTTCTCCTCTTCCGTAGTGGCGACGCCTTTGAACACCAGGACCACGGCGCGGCGCACAGGAGTGATATTGATGGGCTCGTAAGACGCATTCAATACGAGCACCGGCGCTTGCAGCACGCGTTTGTCTCCTTCCTCAGACACCGGTTAATATTCCTCTCCTGGGTATCGGCTCCAGAATTCCTCGGCTCGCGCCCGGGCATTCAGAAATCATTATCTTCGGCTTGAATATTCCCCGTCAACAGCCGTGGCTCATTGTGGTCCGGGAATTGCGGCGTCGCTCGGGCGAGAGTCAGAACGATGACTTTCATCGCTCCGGCGCGTTTGAGCGCGCGAGCGCAGGCCGAGGCGGTTGCGCCCGTAGTCATGACGTCATCCACCAGAATGACGGAACGCCCGCGAATTCCCTCCGAACGGCAAACCTCGAACGCGCGCCGGACGTTTTCCATTCGCGCGCGATGGTCGAGACCGCTTTGCGGCGGCGTGGCCCGGCGCCGGCGCAGGCAGCCAACCTCAAGCTGCGGCAGGCCAGGCAACCTGGCCTTTCGTAGTCTTTGCCGCAGCCCTCGCGCCAGCAATTCGGCTTGGTTGAAGCCTCGTTCTCGCTCTCGTGTGAAGTGCAGAGGCACCGGAATAAGAACCCATGGCGGGTCGCCCATCTGTGGGGCGAGCGACTGCCACAACGGGAAAAGCAGTTCTCCCAGCCAAAAGCCCCAGCGCTCGCGGCGACGGAACTTCAAATGTAAGATCGCATCGCGCAGGGGAGCGGAGTAAAGACCGTAGCTGCGCGCGAGGTCGAAATCATAAGCTTCAATGCGGCAGAAACCGCATCGAGGTTCGGAAGCTTCAGCGTGCGTTTCGGCTGCGATGGGGATGCCGCAGGATGCGCAGCAGGGTCCGGTGAAAGGCGTCAAGCTGCCCCAGCAATCATCGCATAACGCAGTCCACCGGGCGTGCTCAATTTTCTTCGTGCAGAGAGGGCAAAACGTAGGAAAGAGGATGGCAAGCAAGCTGCCCGCACCATCACGGAGCAGCGAGGAACGATCCGAAAAGGAAGTTAAAGCGGAGAAGGCAACAATCCTCCTTTGGGCGCATCCCTCAAAGCCGTGCTTGGGGGTGCAGCGAAGAATTCACATCGCCGTCGGCCCGACGTTTTCCGTGCGCGGTGGCGGGAGCAGGCCGTCGCCCGCGGTTTAAAGCAAACCCTGATCCTGCTTGTCCTGGCACTCAATGCAGTGGCGCGCCCAGGGCACTGCTTCCAGGCGCTTGGTCTGCACTTCTTCGCGGCACTCCACGCAGACGCCGTAAGTGCCTTCCTTGATGCGTTCCAGCGCTTCGTTCACAAGGGCAAGAGTCTGGCGGTTGTCATTGCTTTGGTGGAATAAAAATTCCTTGGTGTAAGCATTGGCTGCTTTGTCCGCGATATCTTGCGTGCCTTCTTCATCAGCTTCCCGGCCGTCCTGGTCCGATTTGGAAACCATCCGAAGCAGTTCATCTCGCTTATCCAGCAGACGTTTACGATAAACTTCAACTTTCTTTTTATCCATAGACCTTCCGTAAAGATTGCAGAAGCGAGGGGATTGAAATCTTATAGTTTAAGAATCCATGCCTTTGCTGTCAAGCAAATTTGCACCCTGGTAGAGCCTACTCACATCGTATCCCTCTTGGTCATTGAGATAGTGATCCAGAAAGACCGGTGGGAGGAGACAGAGATCAACGGATCGGCGAGGTTCGAGCTGGTGGATCGGGAATGCTCTTCAAGGCCCTTTAAGCCTCGGGTTGGGCAGCGTCGCAGCCATTTACGCGCGGCGCGCGCCGTGGTGGATAAAGCGCGGGCGGTGGCCTCGACACCGTGCTGACGGGCGTAAGCAGCCAAGCGAAGCCGGTAATCGAAAGCGTTGGGCATGTTACGAATCACGTCGAAGTAGGAGGCCGGAGCGCTCATGGTTCGGTCATTTTACATTTCAAACGCGGGCGCGGCTGCCCTGGTTCCCCCCACAGGGCAGCCGCCATCTCACTTCTCCTCCGAGAACTCAGACACTTTAACCCCGCAGGGGATACGATGTGAATAGGCTGTACCCCCCAGTCGCCCGCCTTGAGCGGGGTTTCTTCGGATGTTATGCTCGAATATCTATGGCCGAATCTGTGGCCGGCGCGCCGGCGGTTGAATCTGCGACGGAACTGGAACGCCATCGCGCGTTGCTGGAAGTGGCGCAAGCCATCTCTCTCCATCGCGATTTACCCGGGCTTTTTCACAGTCTCGCCGAGCTTCTTCAGAAAATCGTTCAGTTCGATTCCCTGTTCATTGTGCTCCATGATGCGGAGAGCGATACCATGCGGCTTCACGCTCTTGAAGAGCGCTTAAACGAAGCGGCTGAAACCCCTTTCCTGCAATTGCGGGTTCAAGAGTCGCCCGGCGGACTGGTCTGGAAAACGCAGCAGTCTTTCGTTTTCTCGCGGCAGGAACTGGAAACCCGCTTCCCGCGGGTGAAAGAGTTGGTGCGCGAGCGAGGAGTGGAATCCGCCTGCATGCTGCCGCTCACCACCGCGCAACGACGTTTGGGCGCAATGGGCTTTGGGAGTTCACGGCCGAACGCTTACAACGAGGCGGATTTGGAGTTTCTCCGCCAGGTGGCCAGGCTGGTGGCGGTTGCGGTAGACAATACATTGAACTACGCCAGCGCGCAATGTTATCAGCGGCAACTGGCGCGCGAGCGCGATCATTTGCAGGCGCTCCTTGAAATGACCACGGCGCTGGTCTCCAATCTGGATATTCGCGAGCTTTTCCCCGCCATCTCAGCCTGCCTCCGCCGCGTTGTGAAACACGACTACGCAAGCCTTTGCCTGCTCGAACCCGATCAGGAACACTTGCGGCTTTACGCGCTGGATTTCCCGGCCAGCAAGGGACTGATCCAGGAACAGATGGTCGAGAAAGTTGAGCGCGCGCTTCCGGGCCGAGCCGTGATGACCCGCAAGCCCTACATCGCGACTCGCGAGGATGTGGAGCGTCTTCGGCAATCTGAAGTTGTTCAATTGCATTTGAAAGAAGGGCTGAAATCAGCGGCTTTTATTCCTTTGATCAGCCGCGACCGCGTGTTGGGCACGCTGAATGTTGCGAGTCTTCAGCCTGATGCATTCTCGCCGGATGCCGTTGACCTGCTCGCTCACGCCGCCAATCCGGTTGCGATCGCGGTGGAAAACGCGCTGGCTTACCAGCAGATCGCCGACCTCAAGGATCAGTTGGCGGAAGAGAAGCTTTACCTGGAAGATGAGATCCGCACGGATTACAACTTTGAGGAGATTGTGGGCGAAAGCCCGACGCTAAAACGCGCGCTTCGGCAAGTGGAAACTGTTGCGCCGACCGACTCGACAGTTTTAATCCTGGGAGAGACCGGGACAGGCAAGGAACTGATCGCCCGCGCTATTCACAACCTGAGTCAACGGCGGGAGCACACCTTCGTTAAAATCAATTGCGCGGCCATTCCCTCTGGCCTGCTCGAAAGCGAGCTTTTTGGCCATGAACGCGGCGCCTTTACGGGCGCAATCATGCAAAAGATAGGACGGTTTGAACTTGCTCATCGGGGCACCCTGTTTCTGGATGAAATCGGAGATATTCCGCTTGAATTGCAGCCTAAGCTTCTGCGCGTGCTTCAGGAGCAGGAGTTTGAGCGGCTGGGCAGCGCCCGGACCCTTCGCGTGGACGTTCGTTTAGTCGCCGCCACGAATCAGGACCTCGCTCGCATGGTGGAAGAACATCGCTTTCGCAGCGACCTCTTCTATCGCCTGAACGTTTTCCCGATTTCAGTCCCACCGCTTCGCGAACGCCCCGAGGATATTCCCATGCTGGTGCGTTATTTCGTTCAGAAATATTCGCGCCAGATGAATAAACGGATTGACGTGATCCCCGCAGAATCCATGGAGGCTCTGCTGGAATATCACTGGCCCGGCAACGTGCGCGAACTGGAAAACCTGATAGAGCGCGCAGTGATCCTGACCCGGACTTCGGCTCTCTATATCCCCCTGATGGAACTGAAGCCCGCGCGCCCGGATTCTTCCGCGCCTCCCAGGACGCTTGCAGAAGCGGAACGCGAACATATTTTGCGCGTCCTGCACGAGACGAGGGGAGTGATCAGTGGTCCCAACGGGGCAGCCGCGCGGCTTGGCATGAAGCGGACGACGCTGCAATCCAGGATAAGAAAACTGAACATCACCCGGGCGGATTTTCAAGCGTTCGGATGACCTTCAATGCGGTGCTACATCTCGCCGATTTTTCCAATCACGAGCCGTGAGCATTAATCGCTGCTACGCCCGCACTTTCATCAGGTCGTTCAGGGCAGAGAGCTTTCTACCTGCTGCCTTGGCCGCCATCTGAAGTGCACCTTTGGCAAAAGTCTGGTAAGCCCGCCTGGGCAGGCTGGTGTATGATTGCGCTCCTTCCAACAAATCCTGCAACAGGTTCATGAAGGCCGGGCTGCGCGAGCAGAATTCCACCAGGCGCGTGGTAGAGGGCTTGCCGAGGAACTCTCCATGATAAAAGCGTGGCGCAAGCCGAGCGCCCATTGCCAGTCTTCGCCCAAATTCTCGCCCGACGCGCGCAGGATAACGCTGCGGAGCGCTGGCGAGCAGCGACTCTGCCAGCAGTTCTCCGGAGCGCATGGCAAAATAAATTCCTTCGCCCGTCAGCGGGTCCACCAACCCTCCGGCATCGCCGGCAATCGCCCATCCCTCGCCTGTAAGCTCGAGCTTGCTCCAGCTATTCGGATTCAGCGCAGGAAGCAGATGACTGAAAATTGGCGCGGTCTCGGCTGCATAGCCGAAATTTTGCATGAAACTGTGAAGCCGCTCGCGCAGCATGGCCATACTATTTTCATTCAGCTTGCCGCAGATGCCGATTGAGAGATGGTCAGGCCGCGGGAAGGCCCAAGCATAGCCCTCAAAATCCGTGAGGAACTGAATGCGCAACAGGGAATCGGAAGCCGGAACGTAATAGCCGTAAGTCAGCATGAAATCCCGCGGCTCGAACCTGGAGGCCACCAGGGGTCGCAACGAACTGCGCGCGCCGCTTGCCAGCACCAGGAAGTCCGCGTGGTAGGCATGATTTCGGCCTTCAAGCCTCCATCGCCCGCCGTCACGATGAAAACTTGTGATATGGTCGGCGACGATCCGCGCTCCGCGAGACTCGGCGCGCCGCAATAGAAAACTGTTTAATACCGACCGGGAATAAATGACGATGGGCGCGCGAAGATGGAACCGCACGGCCTCGCCGCTGCCGGCAATCAATTCGGCTTCCTGAATCACGGCGTGAGGTTCACAGGCTTCGAGCAGAAAAGGATAGCGGACGACCGCCTTTGCAGGCAGCCCGCCGCCGCACGGTTTTTCCCAGCCCAGCTTTTCCTCAAAAACGGTCACCTGCAAGTTTCGGCTACAGCTGTTTCCCGAGATGCCCGTGCGGAGGAGCCTTTCAGCCGTCATGGATCCCGCCGGCCCGCCGCCGATGATTGCCATCGATCGCACTTCTGCTGCCTCCAAAGCCGAGGATAACATGTCCGAGGATCGTTCATCCCCCTGGACGCGATCTCAAAAAAGCTGTGAAAAGTTCACGAATCGCTCCAATCTGCCGAAAATTACCATAGAATGATGGAGATGCCCCGTGACGGATGACCGGTTTACATTCAGCGAAATCGATCTGGCCGCGGCGATTCGCAATTTGCGCCAGGCCCTGGGCAGATCGCCGGAAATCATGGCCCAGATTCTGGGATGCAGCCTGCCGGCTTATCAAAAGTGGGAGAGAGGAGACCTCATTCCCAGCGGCGATTGGCTTATCAGGCTGCTTCAGCTTTGCCCCAACGAAGAGACTCGCATGGGCTTTCGCATTCGCGCGGAAAGGCGCAGCGCTCCGCGCGAAAAGCCTGAAAACACTCTTCGGAAAGAGGAACCTTTATCTTCTGCAGCGAGGCGGCAATACCGCGAAATGGCCCTGCATGCCATCGAGACCATTTACGAATGCGGCGATGCCGGGATTCAGGCGGCAGATCGGCGGCTGCAGGATTTTGCGCAGAACCTCATGGGAGCGGCGCGTTATTATTCGAAGCTCGCCAAAGACGGCAACCCTTAAGCGGCCCAGCCATCCGCCATGCCTGATTCCACATTTCGGCGCCTGCTGAAGCAGTTCAGCCATCGATCGCGCGCCAAAAAGTTTGACCTTTTTCGCTCGCTCTTCCAGCCCACGCCCGGAGATCGTGTGCTCGACATTGGCGCGAGCGGCGAAGTCTTTCTTCGTTACACTTTTGAGGATGTGTACCCTTATCCGGAGAAAATCGTTGCCGGGGGTTATGATCTTAAAGAGATTTCAAGCGCGCGAAATTACTATCCCAAGCCGCGCTATGTGGTCTTTGACGGCTGCTCGTTGCCGTTCCGCGATGCGAGTTTTGATCTGGTCTTTTCCAATGCCGTCATTGAGCATATCTTAGGCGAAGACCGCCAAAAGCGGTTTGCTGAAGAAGTGATGCGCGTGGGCAAAAGCTGGTTTGTGACTACGCCCAATTACTGGTATCCGTTTGAAAGTCATTACCACCTGCCTTTCATCCAGTTCATGCCTCACTGGATGCAGCGACCCTATAATCGCCTGCTCGGAACCCACATTCCTAAGGGCGCACTTCAGGAACTCGCTTTGCTTTCCGCCCGCAAGTTGCAGAAACTTTTCCCCACCAGCCGCATTGCCCGCGTTCGGGTCACGTTCTGGCCGGAAACACTCGTGGCCTTTCACATCGACCCTGCCCGCCGCGACGCCAAGGCAGGGTCAGAATTATCACCGAGTCGTTGAGAATTTATAAATTGTGATTTCGTGATACGTTTGCCCGGGCTTAAGTTCTGTAGACGGGAAGTTCGGATGATTGGGTGAATCGGGGAAATGTTGCGTCTCCAGGGTGAACGCGGAGCGATAGCCGTACACCTTGCCGTCTTTCCCGCGAATGCTGCCGTCAAGAAAATTGCTGGTGTAAAACTGGACTCCGGGCTGGGTTGTCCAGGTCTCAAGCACCCGGCCAGATTCCGGATCCACCACTCGCGCCGCCAGCACCAAGCCAGGCCCCTTGCGATTCAAGACAAAGTTGTCGTCATAGCCTTTGGCAAACTTCAACTGCTGATTATTTTCATTGATGCGCCCGCCAATGGGGGTGGGTTTGCGGAAGTCAAAGGGCGTTCCCGCCACGCTGCGAAGCTCGCCGGTGGGAATCATGGTGGCGTCAATCGGGGTGAATCGATTCGCATTGATCATCAGAATTTCATTCAGGATGCTTCCACTTCCCTGGCCGGAAAGGTTGAAATAAGAGTGATTCGTCATATTGATCACCGTATCCTTGTCGGTCGTCGCGGTGTACTCAATGTGTAGGGCATTATCGTTCGTCAGCCGGTAGACAACTTTCGCCGAGAGATTGCCTGGGTAGCCTTCTTCGCCATCCTTGCTGAGGTAAGTCAGCTCAAGCGTCGGCGGTGTTTGCGAAAGCGCACGCGCCTTCCATACCCGCTTGTCGAAGCCTTTTGTCCCGCCATGCAGGCTGTTGGGGCCGTCGTTGATAGGTAGTTTGTATTCAACCCCATCCAGCGTAAATCGGCCATTTGCAATGCGGTTGGCGTAACGGCCAACGGTGGCGCCAAAAAAGGGATCCTTGCCGAGATAGCCTTGTAAATCGTCAAAGCCGAGAACCACATCGGCCATCTTTCCATGACGATCAGGCACGATGATTGAAACGATCCGCGCGCCGTAATTGATAATCCCCACCTGCATGCCTTTGGGGTTGGTGAGCGTATAAAGATGGATTACCTCACCGTCCGGCATTTTGCCAAAAATGCGCGTTTGAATTCCTGACTTCGCGGAGGGGCCGCCGGCGGCGAAAGCGCTGGCAACCGCGAGCGCAAGTCCCAGCAAAAGCAACAAGCATTGAGCGCGTAACATGAATTCTCCTTCATTAAATTCGAGATTCCTCGCTTCGTTCGGAATGACAGGATGCGAGAGCTTTTCAGCAAACTGCTAAAACCTGCGGCCCCACAGCCCATAAAGATCTTTACAAGCCTTCGCTGACCGACCCCCACAAGGCCGTCGGAACCGCACTACATTTTGCGAAACACCTTATTGGGAATACTGATCAGGCAATACGCAATCACGGCAAAGACAATCAATGAAAGCCAACCGCCCCAGCGCGGCACAAACGAGAATTGCGCGTGGCCGGTGAAGAGATAGGTAATTGAAGGGATTCCGGTGATAAAGATCGTTGCCAGAATAATCCCCATAATAGCTTCACCGGCGATAAAGCCGGAAGCGATGAGCGTTCCGCGCTCCTCATATTTTGCTTTCTGCTCCGCTGTGCCCAGGCGCCTTCGCGCTACGCTATCCGCCACCCACTTCAGCACGCCGCCCAGAAAAATGGCCGAAGTGGTTTCAAGCGGCAAGTACATCCCGACCGCCACCAGCATGGGTGACGGCGCCTCGATCATCACCAGGGCAATGCCCAGCATAATGCCCATCAGCAACAGCCCCCAGGGCATTTGCCCGCCCACAATGCCCTGCGCAAGCTGGGCCATCAGGCCGGCCTGCGGCGCAGGCAACGCTAGGCCGCCAATGCCGCCGGTGTTCAGATTCGCTTGGTTCAACACAATAATGGGAAAAAGCAGAAAGAAAGCCAGAGCCGTAACGCTGAAAATTTCCGCCAGTTCCATTTTCCATGGAGTGCCGCCCAGAATGTATCCGGCTTTGAGATCTTGCATCAGGCTGCCGGAAACGCAGCACGCGCAGCAAACCACGGAGGCCACACCCAGCACCGCTGCAACACCGCCTATGCCTTTCACGCCGATGCCCACCATCAGGAGCGCCGCCACCACCAGCGCCACCAGCGTGAGGCCGGAGACAGGATTATTGGAAGAGCCGACCAATCCCACCAGGTAACCCGCGACTGCCGCCAGAAAGAATCCGCTTCCGGTCATCACCAGCGCCGCCAGAATCGCAGCGTTCCAACTGTGGGCAAAGTGCTGGTAGATGACGGCGATGGGAATCACCAGCGCCACGATCGCCGTGATGATCCACCGGATGGGGATATCGATATCCAGGCGCGTCCATCCTGCTGTCAGGCCTCCGCCCTTGCCCGAGGCTTCAAACGCGCCTCGAATCGAGCGCAGGATCGATTCTCTCATCCGGTAGAGCGTGTAGACCGCGCCTACCAGCATCGCACCGACCGCGATCGGGCGCACCACGTTGTACCAGACGGTATAGCTCAGCACGTCCCAGGGCGCGATGCCGCCCGGGATGGTTCCTCCCAGGCGACGCGGCAGGTCGGGATCGATAAAGAGCACCAGAGGAATGAGCAGCAGCCAGGCCAGCACTCCGCCGCAAAAGGTGATGGCCGAAAGCCGGGGGCCGATGATATAACCGATGCCGATAAGCGCCGGAGAAGCCGACGGAGTAGTGTAGGCTACACCTCCAGTATACGCCACGGTTCCAATGGTCTGCTTTTCGAAGCCGAAATAAGAGATGACTGACTTGGGGAAACCCGCGAAAAACGAAACGGAGTCTTTAAAGAATTGGATCCCCTTCTCATCCTTCAACACTTGCAGCAGCGCGCCAAGGCCCATGGCGCCGAAGATGTACCGCGGAGCGTCGGCGGCGCCCGCTTCGATCTGACCGGCCTTCACGATTTCGGCGCTGGCCGTGCTTTCCGGAAAAGGCAAGTTGGATTCCACGCAAAGCGGACGACGCAGCACGATGATGAAGAAGATGCCGAGCAACCCTCCCGCAAGCAGGATCATGGCGCTCACCCAGAAATGCGCGCGGAGGTCTGCCCAAAGTCGATGACCGCCGACATTCACCATCAGAAAGGCCGGGATGGTAAAAATGGCGCCGGCCACCAGCGCTTCACCCACGGAAGCCGCTGTGCGCGCGATGTTCTGTTCCAGCACTCCGCCCCGAAAGAAAGGCAGTCGAAAGAGTGCAATCGCAATGACGGCGGCGGGAATGGTCGCGGCGACCGTCTGGCCGGCCTTCATCCCCAGATAGGCGTTGGCCGCTCCGAAAACGAATGCCATCAAAATGCCGGCGATAACGGCTTTGAATGTGAATTCGCGCTCGGTTGAATCATGCGGAACAAAGGGCTTGAATGATGACAAGCTGAGCCTCCTCCAAGGGGCAGAAGGTGGAATATAGCATGTCAATGACCGGGTTTGGGAGAAGGATTAACGAGGGTGTGGCTGGCTCGCCAGAAGGGGCATCTGAAGTTCATGACCTTTGCGAGGCGCAAAGCTCTGCCAACAGATTGTGCCACGCCGCTTTTTCACGCGCCGGAGCGAACAGCGGACGAAGCTTTCGGCAACGGGTTCGGAGCGCTGCCAGGAAACCGAAATCGCTTTCAGCCCGCCCGAGCAGCGCGGCAAGCTCATCGGTGCGACCTACGGTGAAGTAGCCGGGATAATCTTCACCAAGGATGCCGACCGATCCTGGAATGCGAGAGGCAATCACCGGCGTGCCGGCAACAATCGCTTCCGAAAGGATGTTGGCGCCGCCCTCAACCCGGGAAGAAAGCACGCAAAGCTTGCTTTGCCGAAGAATGCGCCAGATTTGCCCGGGGGGTTTTTCGCCCAGCCAGTAGTAGCGCGGGTTTGCTTTCATTTCCGACCGCGCGCGAGCTGCCATGGCTTGAGTCATGGCCGCGCCTAGGTGCAGAATGCGGATGCGGGAAGATGGAGGAAGTCGCCGCGCGGCAAGCGCGGCGCGAAACGGATCTTTGACCGGACGTAAATGTCCTGCAACGCAGACATCGAAGCTGCGAACGCCTCGACCTGAGCGCGCCGTGATTCCGCGCTTGCCCTGCGAGCGCGCGGACTGATGGATGACTCGCGTTTTTTCACGCCATTCCGGCTTCAACGCCTCAAGCGCCTTGGGCTGAAGCGTCACAATGCGCGTTGCCAATTCTAGGGACCGCTGCGCCTTTCGACTGCGCGGAAGGTCGCGATAGAGATCGGTTCCCGTGAGCGCAACAATCAGGGACTGCTTCGGATGCTCGCGGCTGAATTGGCGGACGGCAGGGTAACTGCGGCGCGCGTGCAGGGCAACCAGGAGATCGTAAGGTTCGCTGCCATAAGTCTGCATCACAGAGACGCGGTGACCCAGGCTTTTAAGAATCTTCGCCCAGCGCAGCGCCGTAATTCGGTTTCCATAAAGAGAGCGCGGAGGCGCCGGAGTCACAATCCCGATTTTCATGAGCTTTCTCAAGCGAACGAAGGCCCCTCGCCAACTTCATGGCGATTCCTCGACCATACGCGAAGGCAGGGAGATTCGCTGTAGCGGCGGGGTCCTCGCCGCCGAAGTGGTTGAAGACGAAAACCGGCAAGGGCGCCGACTAAGGGCGAGTGTCTGACTGCGAGTGGTTATTCGATGGGGCGCCCGCTCCCCTGCAACGCAACGGCCTACATCCGCACAGTCCAAGCCATCCCGTCGGGTCCTTTTCCCGGATAAACACGGCCGATTACTTTCAAGGTGCTCAGATCGATCACCGCCACATAATTATCCGGGCTGCATGCGACGTAAGCGCGCGACCCGTCGGGCTGCATCAGGATTCCGGCGGCGCCGTGGCCGAGAGCCATTCGCACGACCTGCTTGCGTGTGTGCGCGTCGAAGATGGCCAGATCTCCTCCCTCCCCGCCGAACAGGCTGGAGACAAATACATACTTACCGTTGGGCGTGAACCTGACTCGGTTGGCGCCCCGGAGGTGCGCCTGCAATGTCTGAACGATTCTCTTCGTGCGAATATCAATGATGGAGATCGTCCCGTTCTGCGCAGCGGCAGACCACAGTTCGCTGCCGTCGGGTGAAACGTCAAAGCCCTCGGTTCCCACGCCCGTTTGCAGCGCAGTTTGCTGCCAGAACACACGGGACGGATGCAGGCCCGGCCCGCCTGGTCCGGCAGACGGCAGGGCTCTACGACCGCCTACTCCGGGCGGTGGTGGTGGGCCTGGTGAGGCGGCTACTTTTTCGATGATGCTGATGGTGCCGGAGTTTACGTTCGACGTGTAGATATGATCGAGATTTCTGGAGACTTCGATCATGTGCGTGCGCATCTGACCGGTGCCCAGTATCCAATCAATTCTGCGGGTGAGAGGATTATACCGGCCAAACACCTCATTCACCTCGGCGGTAAAGTACAGTTCGCCCCCAGCAAAAGCCAGGCCATGCGGGCCCCGCAGTATGCCCAGGTCTATCCGAGACAGCGCTCTCTGAGCCGGCAGGTCGACCACTGAAATCGTGTGGTACGCGCCGAAGCCGTAATTCGAGATGAAGGCCAGTCTCCCGTCAGGAGAAGCAACCACCTCGTGCGGGTCAGGCCCGGCTGGCACATGAGCCACCACTTTCCAGGTGACCGGATCGACAATCGCCAGCGACCGATCACTCTTGGCCAGCACCAGCAACGCAGGCGAAGGCGTGTGTTGACCCCAGAGCGTTCCGGCTGCCAGCCAAATCAGAACGACCGTACAGTTGATGCAGGACTTCATCGGGATTCTCCTAACCGCTCTCGACGACTGACCATGAAATTCCCCTCGCTTCGCAAAGATTTTTGCTTTGCGAGCTGCAGCTTGTTTTCGTGAGCGCTGCTTTTTGAAATCCGGAATTTGAAATTTGGCTTGGGTTGTGGGTCTGACCGCTATGCCCTCCTCGGCGGATAGTGAGCAGCGCAGGGTTTCGCTTTCTAGAAACTCTGCGGCTTGTAGTCTCGCTCGGGGCGCAAGCCGCGAAGTGGCAAAACAATTGGACACTTCCGGCTTATCGAACTGCGTACTAAAGCGCGCAGGTGCGGAACCCGGCCCACACATCACGGCGATGAGGCTTATAGAAATTACGATAATTATTGCGAATCAGCCCTGAGCGTGTTACCCAACATCCTCCTCGCAAAACTTTGTGATCGCCGAACCAGGGAGCGGAATACTCTTTGTAAGGGCCGGGCGAAAAGCCAGGATAAGGGCCAAAGTCAGTGGCCGTCCATTCCCACACGTTGCCGATCATCTGCCGGCATCCGTAAGAGCTATCTCCGGCGGGCAAAGCATCTACGTCCACGCATCCCATAGAGCGCCAATCCAGATTGGCGCGATCCGGAGTCGGCAAATCATCGCCCCAGGGAAACAATCTCTTCCGCGACGAAGTTCTTAAGGCAGAGCTTACGCCATTTGGACCAGACGCCGGTTCCACGCTCGCCGCCATCTCCCATTCCGCCTCAGTGGGCAAGCGCCGGTGCGCCCATCGGCAATAGGCATCAGCCTCATACCAGTTGACGTGCAGCGCCGGATGCCGCTCTTCGAGCCTCACCCACCTGTCGAAATTACGCCGCAGCCAGCGTCCATTAGCTTCCCGCTTCCAATAAACCGGGCGGTCGGCCTGCACTGCTTCGCGCCACGCCCAGCCGTCGGGGGACCACCACTCGCGCCGCTGATAACCGCCATCCTCGACGAAATTCATGAATTCCCCGTTCGTCACCGCTGTCCGCGCAATGCGAAAAGGCTCTACACGAACCTCGTGCGCCCATTGCTCATTATCAAAAACGAAGGGCATGTCAGGCGTGCTTCCCATCAGAAACGTTCCGCCTGGAATCTCAGCATCGCCAAGACTCGCGGAATGGCCGCTGTCGTTCTGAGCCTTCCCGCGCTGGGCTATGCCGATGCGGGGCGCGGGATAGCCCAGCGTCTGCCGCGTATAGGTGATAGCTTCGGCGTGCATATATTCGTGGTATAAGGCCAGCTTCAAGAAGTAGTCTTCGTGGTAGTCGTTTGTTTCCTTCACGGTTCGGCTTGCCGAATGGGAGGGATTGGTGATGCGCTCAAGCACTTGCAGCACATACTTAAGAGTTTCGGCCTTGGAGGGCAAAGGCAAGTCCCAGCGCGTGTCGTGCGGGATGCGGGCGGAATCATAAAGCTTGTCGCCTTCAGGCAGGATAGGAGGCAAACCGCGAAAGTGGCGCAATACCCAATATTCCTGAAACCATGCCACGTGGCCGATCTCCCAGCGGAGCGGATTCACAATCGCGAGACGCGGCCCAATCATTTGCTCGTCACTCAAATCATCGATGAGTTCGAGCGTGCGCGCCCGCGCCTCTTCGAGAGCGGCAAAAAGGTGTTCCAGGGTCGATAAGCTGGGAAGTGTGGCCATTCAGATGATCTCCTTTCAGAGGATAGTACCCTGTGCAGAATCATCTGAGCAAGCGATGCAAATGCGGAGACTAGCTCGCAGATTCCCGCTTTCGCGGGAATGACTGGCAAAAGTGATTTTCGAGGAGCCGAACGCGACGAGCAGGCAGCAGGTAGCCCTCGTCAACCCGTTTTTGGGGTTGATCGCGGGCTGTTTACCAAAAGTCCCACGGTCAGGAAAGCTCTGACCGCAGCTACCCGCTGCTACGATCCCAGCAGTTCCATATACCGTCCGACGGCTTCGATTCCGCGATAGAAATTGGGCAAATAGAATTTTTCGTTTGGGGCGTGGAGACGGTCATCCGGCAGGCCGAAGCCCATCATGACGACTGGCGTCTTGAGATATCGGTCGAAGAGTCCGGCGATAGGAATAGAGCCGCCGGAACGCATATAAACCGTCTTCTTTTTGAAGACCTGTTCCATAGCCTCAGCCGCCGCTTCGATATAGCGGTTCTCGGTGCTCACCACCGACGAGGGCGCCGAACTGAGCACGCGCACGCTGGTTTGAATCCCCGGAGGAGTCAGCTTCTTCACGTAAGCCGTGAATTGGCGAATCACTTCCTTGGGATTCATGGCCGGGACCAGCCGCATGCTGATCTTCGCCGTCGCCACAGCCGGGATCACCGTTTTGGCCCCCTCGCCCGTGAAGCCGCCTCGGATGCCATGCACTTCAAGCGTAGGCCGCGCCCATAAGCGCTCGAGAACGGAATAACCTTTTTCGCCTGTCAGCGCCCTGGAGCCGACTTCCTTCTTCAGAAATTCTTTTTCCTTGAAAGGCAATCTCTTCCACGCGGCCAGTTCTTTAGCACTGGGCCGTTCAACGCGCTGATAGAAGCCCGGAATGCGAATTTTGCCGTCCGGGCCCTTGAGTCTGGAAATGATTTCCGCCAGCGCCTGCATAGGATTGGGCGCGGCGCCGCCGTACATGCCGGAATGAAGGTCGTGCGCGGCGCCTCGCGCTTCCACCTCGGTGTAGACCAGGCCACGCAGCCCGGTGGTGATGGTGGGCAGTTCCGGCGCAAACATTTCCGTATCGCAGATAATTGCAGCATCGGCGCGAAGCTTTTCCGGATTTTTCGGCACAAAGGCTTCAATATGCTCGCCTCCGACTTCTTCTTCGCCTTCGATCAGAAACTTGACGTTTACCGGAAGCCGTCCCTCGCTCTTCAGAAATCCTTCGACGGCCTTTACAAGGATATAGGTTTGGCCCTTATCGTCTGAGGAACCGCGCGCATAAATATTCTGATTACGGATAGAAGGCTCAAAAGGGGGCGAAGACCATTCTTCAAGCGGGTCAGGCGGCTGCACATCGTAGTGGCCGTAGAAGAGCAGCGTGGGCTTGCCGGACGCGCCCAGCCATTCGGCATAAACCAGCGGGTTTTGTCCTTCCGCGCCCTCGATGATTTCGACGCGCTGCATGCCCATGGCGCGGAATTCGTCCGCCAAAAAATTTGCGGCGCTCCGGACGTCCGGCTTGTGCTCAGGCAGGGTGCTGATGCTCGGCACCTTCAGCAACCGGATCAGCCCTTCCAGAAATTGTTTCTGGTGCGCCTGATAATATTCAAAAGCCGGTGTCGCCATAAATTCCTCCGAAGGACGCCTTAGCCCCGCATTCGCCCATTAGAAACCTATTTCGCGCGCGGATTCCCGCTTACGCGGGAATGACAATGCTCCGTACGTTACTGGTCTCAACCGATTGATCGTGAACGGAGGCCGCGCTGCCTTTAGCCGTAGAAAATCTCTGCCGTATCAATCAGCTCGCGATCCACGTATTTCAGCTTGGTCATCGCCTTCTTCAACGGAATATAGGTGATGCGATTGCCCTTCAGGCACACCATCATGCCCAGTTTGCCCTCGTGGATCAGATCGACGGCCTTTACTCCATAGCGAGTGCCCAGAACCCGATCAAAAGCTGTGGGCGAGCCGCCCCGTTGCACGTGTCCCAGCACCGTGACGCGCGTTTCGTATCCAGTCCTTTTTTCGATTTCCTGCGCCACCACCTCGCCGATGCCGCCCAGGTGTTCGTGGCCAAATTGATCGACCTTTTTATCTTTTGTGACCACATCGCCGTAGCCGGCAAGTTTGAAACCTTCCGCCACAACGACGATGGAGAAGAGCCGTCCGCGCGAATGCCGTTTTTCCAGGACCTCACAAATCTCTTCAATGGTCATAGGTTCTTCAGGAATCAGAATGCAATCCGCTCCACCGGCAAGCCCTCCCACGGTTGCGATCCAGCCGGTGTGGCGACCCATCACTTCCACCACCATCACGCGCTGGTGGGATTCCGCCGTTGTATGCAGACGATCAATAGCTTCGGTAACGATAGAAACAGCCGTATCGAATCCGAATGTCTGGTCAGTTCCTGCAATATCGTTGTCAATGGTTTTGGGAATGCCGATCACTTTCACCCCCTCGGCAGACAGCTTGCGAGCCACGCCAAGCGTATCCTCCCCTCCCACGGCAATAAGGTAATCTATCTTGAACTTTTTCAGGTTCGCGTAAACCCTTTTCTTATCCTCCTCGTTCTTCAGAGGATTTGTGCGCGAGGTTCCCAGGATGGTGCCGCCGCGGGGGAGAATGCCCGAAACTGAAATCAGAGAAAGCGGCTCTGCAATTCCCTTAACCAGACCCAGCCAGCCGTTTTTGATGCCCAGGACTCTGTAATTCAGCATATCGGCGCGGCGCACCACCGCGCGAATAACGGGATTAAGTCCCGGACAATCGCCGCCTCCCGTCAGGATGCCAATCGTGCCGTTTGAGTTTCTTGCCATATTTCTCCTTAACGATAAATATTCCACAATCAGGCGCAACTGCCGCCAGGAAATAGTGTTTAAGTCAGTTGAGGGGCCGAACCACAGAGGGCCGGAAAGCCTTGAATGAATAGAAAAATGTAGCAACAAACGACCACAGGGTCAATTGCCGTGACCGCTTGTTTTCCTGGACATAAAGCGTTTTATGAAAGGCTGGTGACGAACCAGCAGCGATTTGTCGCTTTTGGCCGCAAAACAGCCTCGACTTCTTGGGGGACATCAGCTCTGGCGGCGCTTGCATGTAGAGCATCTTCGCTGCGTTCACGTTGTCGGTCTGCCCACGCCGGGTGTGGGGCCCGCAAGGGAAAATCAAAATGGACGTTCCGCTCAAGAAAGCCGGCGCTTCAGCCGATCTAAATTAAGGGATGGTTAAAACGGATCGCGCAAAGGTAAGAAGGCTCAGAGGGGGTCACGCGGACAACCTGGGCTGGAAAAGCGCGCAGGAGCTTGGGAGGGCTCGCAAGGTGGGGCAGTGGTGCAGCAGGAATTTCAAGACTGATCGCGCTCTCTGGCGGCAGGTAGCGGCGCAACGCCAGCAAAGCGCCCCCAGCGCTGATGTTCAAGGCCGTCGTGAATTCGAGGAATTCACGACCCTGACTATCGAGCGCCCGAGCAAAGATGGGGATTGCAATCGATAAGCGTTGGGACCGGCGGCGTTCTCGGGTCCGCCTGCGCTGTGCCACAAGAGCTCCTTGCTGAGTAACATGATACACAATCTCATTCTCAGCCATAAACCGCTGTTTGACATACACGGAGGGCACGCCTATACTCGCAACTAGAGGGCCAAATAACCTCGTATGGAATCATTCTTCGGTCTTTTAAGCTCCAATTTTTCAATAATTTATCTTTCTGATCGCAAGAATCATCATTTTTGCGAACAAGTAAATTGCGTGCGGTGAGCAAACATTTTCTCTTCCAGGGAAGAGAAGTTCCATTTTTAAGCCCCGAATCGGCCTATGCCAACAAAAGCCATGCGCGGGAATCATGAATCGTATTCGCCGGTTTAAGTGGGATTCACCATTCGCATGCCTTCAGATTGTGAATTGCCGGTGTCGTTGTATATCGAATGTGGATGATCGAAAATGGCGCGAAGTCGAGGATCCAATCCGATTTCAGTAACACCAGCGACTGCGGAACTCCATCCTGGTTTGGATGAGAACGCGTTCTCTCCGGAAAGCGACGTCCTGGAGGCGCCCGCTTCCTCCGGGTATATGGAGCTTCTGGAGGCCTATCAGAGATTGCAGGAAGAGAATCGCCGCCGGACGGTGGCCTTGGGCACGGCAGCGCATCAACTCAAGACCCCCCTGGCGATCATTGCCGGCTATGTCGAGCTTCTGCTCACTTCCAAGCCCGGACCGCTTAACGAGCGCCAGCAACAGATTTTGCAGGAGTCGCAATATAACTGCTCGCGTCTGCAACAGTACATCGCGGATTTCCTCAGTTACAGCGCTCTCGAAACCGGCAAGCTGACCCTGAAGTATGCGGAAGGGGATTTAAACGCCTGTCTCTCGGAACTCTACACTTATTGGCTTTCATCCTTTCAGAAAAAAGGCGTGGCGCTCTATCTTCCTGTGCAAAAGAAGTTGCCGCCGTTTTCGTTTGACTACGACAAGATCCAGCACATTATTTCCAACCTGCTTGAAAACGCGCTGAAATTCACTCCGCCAGGGGGAACTGTGTGGCTGACGGCGGAGCCTTATATGTGGGAGCGGCGCAGCCGCCAGGAAGACAACGTCGCGCAAGATCGACGCAAGCGGCCCGCATCCGAGCCCAATGCTGTCCGAGTGGCCGTTTCGGATACCGGCCCCGGCATTGCGCCCGAATATCATCAGGAAATTTTTGATGATTTCGTGAAGCTTCCGCAACAAGGGGCTTCGGTGGGCGGAATGGGCCTGGGACTCGCCATTGCGCGACGCCTGGTCCTGGCGCATAACGGAAAGATTTGGGTGGAAAGCGAATTGGGATCGGGCAGCACGTTTTCGTTCTTGCTGCCGTTGGGAACGTCGCAGAGTTGCTGAAAAACTCTTGGGTCATATCAATGACGAGTCCTTCGCACGTCATTCTGTGTTTTTCCGCTATCATTCTGAGCGGGGCGAAGAAGCCCGGTATTTTGGAATCAAGCAAATACTGAGATTTTTGCTTCGTTTTACTCAGGACCGCCTTCGGCTCCTCAGAATGACAGACTTTATGGTTTTTTCGGCAATGTAAACCCGGCTCCGCGAGTGGCTCTAAGACTTCACGCCGAATCGCCAAGGAAGCCGATCCCGGCAATGCTAGGGGGAGTTCTTCAACAAACGCCTATCAATATCAGGAGCAAGGCCTTGAATACAACCCAGGCCGACATTTTAGTTGTCGACGATGAACCCAGTATGCGGCGCTACCTGCAAACGCTGCTGGAAGTGGATTCCTACCACGTGACCACCGCGCAAAACGGCGTCGAAGCGCTGCGACAATTGCAAAACGGTCACAAGCCCGACCTGGTCCTCCTCGACCTGCTGATGCCGGAGCTTGATGGACTCCAGACTCTCGAACGCCTGCGCCAGACTCACCCCGGAATTCCGGTGGTGATGCTCTCCTGCGTAACAGACACGCGCAAAGTGGCCCAGGCCATTAAATTGGGCGCCCAGGATTACCTGACCAAGCCTTTCCAGAAAGCTGAATTGGATGCAGTCCTCACTCACTGCCTCAGTCAGAGATCGAAGTCTTCCGGAGAGGTTGCCGAAACCGGGGAAGTTGAAGAGCTGAGCGATGACCAGTTCTTTGTGGCGGCAAGCCCCGCGATGCGCAAAATCCGCGCCCAGGTGGCGCAAGTGGCGCAAGTGGATGTGCCCGTCCTGATGCTGGGAGAGAGCGGAACCGGAAAGGAAGTGGTGGCCCGGCTCATCCACAAACTTTCTCCACGCGCAGACCGCACGCTCCTGAAGGTGAATTGCGCCGCCCTGCCGGCGGATTTGCTTGAAAGCGAGCTTTTTGGTTATGAGGCCGGCGCCTTTACGGGCGCCACCCGACCCAAGCCGGGCAAGTTCGAGCTCTGCGATAAGGGCACGATTCTGCTCGATGAGATTGGCGAAATGCCGCCCGCCCTGCAAGCCAAGCTGCTTCACGTGTTGCAGGATCAGCAATTCTCCCGCCTCGGCAGCCGCTCCATGGTGAAGGTGGATGTCCGCATCCTGGCGGCCACCAATATTAATATTCCCGAAGCCATCGCTTCCCGAAAATTCCGCGAGGACCTCTATTATCGCCTCAATGCCTTCACCATCAGCATCCCTCCCCTGCGCGAGCGCAAAGAGGAAATCCCGCTTCTGCTGCGCCACTTCATGGGCCTTTTCGCCACGCGCTACGGCAGAACTCCTCTCTCGGTCTCACCCAACCTGGTTGAAGCGTGCGTCAAGTATCGATGGCCAGGGAACCTGCGCGAACTGGAAAACTTTGTGAAGCGCTATCTCATTCTGGGCGATGAGTCTCTGGTGCTCAGCGAACTGGAGTCAAAGAGAAGAGGCGAGCCTTTGCTTGACGAACCAGCCCCGGAGATTCCGAAGGAAAGGCCGGCAGATTTGAAATCCCTTGTCCGCAGCCTCAAGGATGAAGCCGAGTGCGAAGCCATCTCCCGCACTTTGCGGCAGACGAAATGGAATCGCAAAGAAGCGGCCCGACTGCTGAATATCAGCTACAAAGCCCTCCTCTATAAGATCCGCCAGTACAATCTCGACCGCAGCTAGCGCAGACGCTATAATCCGCAGCGTTCGTCAGGTCCAGCTTGCGAAAATGCCCGCGCGGCACGATCCGCCGAATCCTGCCAAACATTGTGAGATATTGCAGCTATGCGCACGACCAAAACACTTTCCGTTACGCTCCCGCCGGAGATGCTGTCCCGCGCCGATGCCCTCGTGCTAAAAGAGAATGTGCTACACATATTCTCAATAAGTTATGTACCGCGTGGGGACTTACGCTTGCTCTGCAAACCATGCTAGCGTGTGTGCCCATCAGTTAAATCCGAACGACAACTCAAGAGGGAGGAGGGTAACATGCTGGTCCCATCGAGTCAGAGGACGGTGTACGCTGCGGCGGCGCATGTACGGTCCGGGTTTGTACTTGCGGCAATGGTTGTGCTCTTCTGCGCGGCCGGCGCCCGCGCGGACATTTACGATATCACGTTTATCAATGTAACGTTTTCGGCGACCTGCATCGGCGGCAAGGGTACATGTACCGAAGTCCTGAATGGCTCCG
>CADDZJ010000065.1 GCA_902812415.1 Acidobacteriota bacterium | reverse complement strand
GGCGCAGGATGGCGACTTTCTCTTCCGGGGTACGTTGCTTAGGCTTACGATCTGGTTCGCTCATCTGTCCTCTCCGTTGTAGCTATCTTAACGGCAGGACACTCCATTTCCGACTGAGGCAAGACAGAATCAGCACGGGGTTTACTTCATTCTGAAGAGCATGGAGCAGGGCTCCACCTTCCGCTCCCGTGTGCCCAAGTACCCGACCGCCGACCCTCACTACCGCATCCTGGCCAAGCAGCGCAGCCGGTTCACCCATTACGACTTCTATCTTCGCGACCCGGTTCTAGGGCCGATGGTGATGCGGGTCGCCAGCTTCTTTCCTTTTCAGACCACCTCCTACCTGAACGGCCACAGCTTCATCGAAAACCAACTCAACCAGCAGGGCGTCTCCTTCCGCAAGCACGACAACGCCTTCCTGTCAGTCGCCTAGCTGCAGGTTCGCCTTCAGCCGCATATCTGCCGAGGAAGCGCCAACCATCACGTCGACCGTGCCCGGCTCTACTATAAATTCATACCTATCTTCATCCCAGTACCGTAACGCCTGGTCGTCATGAGCCAAGTCGAAGCTGACATTCTGGGTTTCGCCCGCTTTGAGGTGAATGCGGTCGAAACCCACAAGCTGCTTGATCGGGCGAATCACCGTGCCCGCGTTCACGTGAACGTAGGCCTGGACTATTTCATCTCCTTCACGAGCGCCGGTGTTGGTCACCTCAACAGAGATCGTCACCTTGCCGTGGGGGCGCAGCGTACTCTCGCTGAGCAGAAGGTTCTTGTACTCGAATGTGGTGTAGCTGAGACCATGACCGAAAGGATAAAGCGGATTGCCCTGAAAATACATATAAGTCCGGCCATTGAGAATGTTGTAATCGTGGAAGTCCGGTAAGTCGCCGACATCCCGATACCAAGTGGTGCTCACTTTGCCTCCCGGGTTGTAGTCCCCGAACAGCACGTCGGCCAGCGCATTGCCCTGCTGCTCCCCCAGGAAGATTCCACCGACGATCGCCGGCAGGTTGTCCTGTTCCCAGTTCACGGCTACCGGACAATTGGAAGAAATAACCAGGATGGTCCGAGGGTTAGCCGCATGCACGGCCTGCACCAGCTCATGCTGGACGCCGGGCAGATGAAGATAATCCCGGTCGCGACCCTCTTCGTCCACCTGTTGATCAGCCCCGACAAATACCAGGGCAAAATCAGCCTCCTTGGCGGCCTTGACGGCTTCGGCGAACTGCGCGGGATCTTTTTCGCCTGCTACGCTGCAACCCATCGCATAAACCACCTCTGTAGCCTGGCGCGCTTGGGCTGGCAAGCCAGCCTCCGGCGTAAGCTTGAACGCTTCGAGGCTGAACAGCCTGCCAGGTCCACCCGTGAAGAGCAGAAACACCGTGTGCTCGCCCCGCACTGGTTTGAGCGGCCCTGAAACATTGGCCCATTTCTGCCACCCACCGGTGCCGGGCACTTCCAGCCTCGAGACGAGGGGTCCCCCGAGACTGTCCAGATGAACTTCAATCGCACCACCTGCAGCCCCGCTAGCAACACGGGCTTGGAAGTGGGTTGCGCCAGTCAAGAGTACTTTTTGATAGGATACCCAGAATCCATTGTTGACATTACTGAGAGCATCTCCACCCTCTGAACACCAATCCAGTCGCGGACCGATAAACCATTGGGGCCACGGCGGTTCTTCAGGGCCGCTCCCAAACCGCAGAAAGTCAGTGGCGCGTTTCTGGTAGGAAGGGCTGCTCGGAATGCCCAAATACCTCCTAATGCCCTGCAGGGGCGAAACCAGGAACTGAGGCGTGCCGCTGTAATTGCCCAGATGGCAGGTATCTGCCATCGGACCGACGACGGCGATCTTCTTCACCCGGCTCTTATCGAGCGGGAGCGTGTCGTTTTCATTCTTAAAGAGCACGATTGACTGCCGGGCCGACTCCCGGGCAAGCTGCCGGTGGACAGGGCTTTCCAGGCAAGAAAGCGGAATGCTGTTATAAGGAATTTTCTCGGGGGGGTCAAACTCTCCCAGCAGAACGCGCCCGGTAAACGAGCGGATGAGCGAGTGGTCCAGTGTTGATTCGCTGATCAGCATTTCCTCCACGGCCTTACCTAGATGCTTTTGGAGCGTACCGCCGCAGTTGATGTCGCAACCAGCATTGACCGCCAGCGCTGCGGCTTCGGGTAAGGTGTGAATAAAGTGATGTGCCCGGCAAATGTCACTAACTGAGTCACAATCGGAGACGACGTAGCCGCGAAACCCCCAGCGCTTCCGGAGGAGGTCGGTCAGCAGGAAACGGCTAGCAGTGGTGGGAATGCCGTTCATGGCGTTGTAGGAACTCATGACCGTGAACACTTGGCCCTCTCTTACGCAGGCCTCAAAACCACGAGTGTAGTATTCCCAAAAGCTCCGCGGGTCGACTGTTGCAGACGTAATGTGGCGGTCGTCTTCGGTGTCGTTGACGATAAAGTGCTTCGCGCATGCAACGGTTTTGAGATACCGCGGATCATCACCCTGCATGCCACGAATCGTATATATCCCCATCTGCCCCACCAGGTAAGGGTCCTCGCTGTAATTTTCCCCAATACGTCCCCAGCGTGGATCGCGCGTACCCATATTGACCGTGGGGGGAGAATACATCGCCAAGCCTTCGCCTTTCTTCTTGTGCCACGCCCAGATTTCATCCGATACCGCCGTGAAAATCCGATGCACTAGGGAGCGGTTCCACGAGCATCCTAGGGCCAGCGGTAAGGGAAACGAGGTGACCGGGCCAAGGCGCATCAACCCGTGCAAAGACTCGGTAGCGTAATAGTCAAAGGCGGGCAGACCGAGTCTCGTGACTGCCGGGGCGCGTATGCCGAACTGGGAGATTTTTTCAGCAAGCGTCATCTTCGCCACCAGAGCTGCGGCCCGCCTGCGAGCGTCTTCAAAAGATTCCATGGCGATGCCGCCGGTATCGGGCGGCGGGGCCTCGGCACCCGGTCCCCTCTCTTCTCCGCCGCGTGTCTCCGCCGAACCCTTCGTCGATAGCGCCGCTCCAGCCGCGGCCAACACCAGGAACCCACGGCGGCTTATTATCATGGGAGTGAGCTTGTCGCTGTTTATAACCATCAAAAAGGCTCCTAATATTCAAAATAACCATCTCGCCGGCTGGCCCTTTTCGCTCCGCGAGCGGAAGCCGTAAGCCAGGAAAGGGGCGGCTATACGGAGGCGTAAGGCACGGACGTACGGGTCCTCAATCTTGGTCGACGGGTCGAATTGGGTGTCCGAAAAGAGCCAGTTGGTGTGTTCATAGGCATAGAAAGCGCGCCAAGGAGTAAAGTCGGTGGACAGATATTTCATCCCGTGGATCAAACCAAAATCATCGTCCTCGTTTCCGTCTGTTCCTGGCGCCAATTCCCAGATAAAAGTCTTGACCCCGTGCGCCAGGTTGTAGATCATCTCGCGCGGAATGTACTTCTCCTGCAACGACTCTTCGGACCCTTTCCACGATGGGATGGAATTGAATTCGTTGTCCCAGAAGCGAATTTCCCGACGAATGCCCGGATAGCGCCGAACCATGGCGCGCAGTTTGGCCGGTGGCTCGTTGTCATACGATCCGTAATCCATCGTCTCCGGATTCATGTTGATGCCATACCCCGGGTAAGTATGATAGGCGAAAATGTCGATACCGGAGGCGCAGCCACAGGCGTTCAGGGCGCGCCGGGCGGAGTTCCTGAATGGATGGGCTTGACCATCAAAAACAGCCTTGGCTTCGGGATCAGCCTCATGCACGGTGGAAACAAAGGCTTTCGGCAAACGGCTGTACTGTTCCGGATTCCTCCAGGGATTCCAATAACCGATATCTTCCTCATTCCATAACTCCCAGTAATGGATGCGGCCATGAAAATGATGGACCATCCACCGGACGTATTTGATAAAAGCGGCGATTTGGGCGGGTTTTGTGGGCGGCCAGAAAACTGAGTAAAGACTCCTGTCATCATTGTGAAAGCTGCCGGGCTCGGGGATGATGGAATCCGGCAGATTTCCGGACGGTGATGTGTTCACGGGATTACCGTACATCAATTCCATCTCAATCCTGATCCCGTTGTCGACAAGCCAGTCGACATAATCGTCCAGCCCCGGAGGTGCGGCGTAGACACCTCGCTTCTGCTCGATCCAGTCCCAACTGGTGAGATCAGAGCTGTTCTCATATTGTCCAATTCTGGCCCACTTGACCCCGGTATCCGCCATGCGCGTCCACCACCAGCGGTTCCAGGGCAGGTACGGCTTTCTTGGCAAAGCGACATTAATGCCGAAGCCGTCACGGATTTGAGTGGGTCGGCGGGGTGGAATTTGACACGGCCCTGGAGTTCCCTGAGCGTGGGCAGCGAAGGTAATGAAAAGAAATCACTGCCACGCTGATCGGCATGCGAAACCACCCCGCAAATTGCTGGGCCTTAAGCTTACATCCGAATCGCATTATCCTCCTCACTGCCATGAAAAACCCTGCAGCCGATAACCTGGTGCTTGCCGTTTTGAAGGCGGCTGTTTATGACTCGCCGTTTACCCGGCATTCTCATAGTTTCTTCTCCCCCACGCTTTCAAGATGGATTTCCGGCAGTGGTCGGCTCAAGTACGCGTTGAAGTCTCTAACGTTTTCGAGCGCGAATGCCTCACCCGCTGAGCTGACACGTGCCTGGATATGGATGAAGTCGGCATGCTTGACATCTTCAAGAACAAAGGCGGGCCGGGCATCCGCCTTCATCGTTCGGACTTCGATATTGCTCATCTCGAGGCCTCTTACGTGGCGGATGTAAAAACCGTAAGCGGGCGTCGGACCGAACATATTGGGCTCGGGATAGGCGTTCTCCCTTTCGGAAAGCCTCCTTTGTGCCTCCATCCGAGTACCTCCGCCCTGGCTGAGAATCATAATGTCGCTCAGCCTGACATCTTCGATCTGATGGCCGGGAATACCACTCAGGATGGAGCAATAACGGCCTGAGGTATGGGACGCAACAACGTTGCTGATGGTCACGCGCCGCAACTGGCCGTCGGGCCTTCCCGCCGGGCCTCGCATCCGGCTGCCCAGGCGCATGAAGATGGGCAGATCGTCAATATTGCGCATCGTGATGTTACTGATCGAAACATCCTCGAGCAAGGCGCCGTCCACGGTTTCGAGGGCGAGCCCACGGCAGTGGTCAAAGATACAATTCGAGATGGCAATGTTCTTGAAGCCGCCGTTCGATTCCGTGCCAAACTTGATCCGGCCCGTCGGAAGATGATGCCCGCTCGGATGAAAACGCTTGAAAGTACCATCCAGGAGTGTTCCGAGGTCATATCCAGCGGTAACAAAACAGTTGCTGATGGTCACATTCTCCGTCGAACGCGGGTAGCCGAGCGCATATGAGCTTTTGAGACAGATGGCATCGTCCCAGGGCGAGTTCACGGTCATATTTGAAACTCGGACGTTGTGGCAGCAGTCGATATCCATTCCATCCACGTTTGTATCGATGAGAACATTATCTAACGTTAAATTATCAACACCGGTTGCAAGAATGCCAAAGTGCCCACCCTTCAAGATAGAAATGTCACGAATCGTTACGTTATGGCATTCCTTGAGGCTGATCGTCTTGTCACCGACTCCAGGTTCCTTCTGCCGGGGTCCATGGGTCAGCCCTTTGCCATAGAGGGTCCCGGGACCGAGGACCGAGATGTTCTCAAGCCCCACACCCCACAGCAAGGCGTTGTGCCAATGCCGGTGCCCGTAATCCTCGTAGTGGTGTGCAGCCGGATCCGGCTCCGCAGCATCGTAATGCCCCATTGAGCCCGTCTCGCCAGCCAGAACCGTGGCACCCCCGTCCAGATAAAGGGAAACATGGCTCTTCAGGTGAATCGATTAGCACAAATAAGTCCCCGCGGGGAAAAGTACTGTTCCACCGCCTGCGCGAGCTGCTGCTTCGATCGCCTTGTTAATTGCAGGGGTATCGACCGTCCTGCCATCTCCCGCTGCCCCCATCGCCCGTACGTTATAAACTCCTACTACCGGCAAATGGGGAGCAGCGATGGACCGATGCTCTCCGCCAGGAGGGCTGCATCTGGCCGCGCGTCCGAACTCTGGAAGCAGAAGGCTCGTCGTGACCAGTCCTGCTCCGATTCCCAATATCCTTTGGAAAGCTTGCCGTCTACTTTTATCTGTGTTTGTCATAGGGTTTGCCTTTCTGCTTAGCCCTCAGCACCAGCTCATCATAAGTCGACAGTGTCAATTTTGAGTCTGGCGCCTCCCGCCGGATTGCTCGCCTCTCAGGACGGAAGATCCGGTTCGCCGAAAATTCTGATAATGTTTTTTGTAATCCCCAAGAAACCGCTTAACCGCGTTAGCATAACTCAGGTTCGGATAGGACGGAGGTTCTGCCCATTGAACGGCAATTTTATGCGCTCCAGGTGGAATGACGACATGGTCGCCCTGCACGGTCAAGGGTTTCCCATCCGCTTCCGCGCTTTTGGCGGTAACGAACCACGGCAGGTGAAGCACGATCTTGCGGGGTGGAGACGAGAATTGATGGGCTAACTCCAGCGACATTCCATCGCCGCGGAATTGCGCTCTCATATCAAGCTTTCCAAAGTGAGTGGGAGCGTTTTTTACTTCAATGTTGTCGCCGGGCTTGCACCACCCTGGCGAAAGGGCGCTCATCAACTGCAACTCGGCGCCCTGCTCGCGCAGAAGCATATTTCGCAGCAGGACAACATACTCAGCGGCAAACCACCCGTGCGGCGCCAAGTCTTGCGCAAAATCGCGAGTCGTCCACGCCGCGGGTCGAACCATCTCCCACCCGGCATGGGTGGATGACGTGTGAACAAGCATTGCATAAAGATCCTTCACAACCTGGTCCTGCTCCCCGCGGATGAGCTCCGCTTCCGTGTTGCGGAAACCGAGGTAGAGGTGGAGCCGGCGACCGTAGGTCAGAATTCCCTCGGCATATTCGCTGCGGGCGTGCTTCAGGGTAGCCGTCACCCATGGGTTGGAAGGAGCAAAGAGGATTTCGGGATACAAGGTATCTAAGTTGCCCCAATCATGGCCCCCGCGGGCATCAATTGCGGGAGGTATGTACCCTCCCGTGCGGGAGGTCACGCGGCTTAGAACAGACAACAACCTTTGTCGAAATTGGAGATATTGCCGCTGATACTCTTTCACTTCCTCTTGAGTTCCCACACCTTTGGCAAGAATAATCGCCGCCCGTAGGCCGTTAAGCGCCCAGAAATTTTGCCCCACAACGTGTCCTGTCATCCATGAAAATTCGTCATCCCCCGGGTTGGCCGCCGGCATGAGATGGAGCGGGTCGCCCTTACGTGCGATGACGAGCCAGTGCACAGCCCTTTGGACCGCCGGATAAACGGTTCTTGCAAACGATTTATCATGGGTAAACTGGTAGTAGCGCCCAAAGGCCCACAATGCTTGTCCCCAGCCATCGTATTGCCCGGGCTGGGAAATAAATAGCCCGTCAGGTTGTTGTTTCTTGAGGAAAAACAATAAGCAGCGCCTCGCCATGCCAAAATGACCTGACGCATCGTATGCGCTGATGATGTGTGAACCGTCTCTCAGCCAGAATGCGTGGTATTGCAGTTTGTTTACATTTTGAATGTAATTGGAGTCTACCCGATCCACGGCCATCATGTCGTAGATCAAGCTTGCTCGAAACGTGTCCGTCACTTCTTTCTCAGGTAGCTCGATCTGGAGACCTCTTCGCAGGATGGCTTTCCAGTCATTGATCACGCCCGCTTTCGCCTCAGAAAAATCGATGGCCCGCAAATCTGCAAGATCCTTTTTGTCAGTCAGGTTGATCGGCCGAACGGGCATCCGAAACGTCAAGGTGCGGGATTGGCCTGGGGGAAGGTGTAGTTCATATTGTGCCAGGAGCACAGGCGTATCGGGCAGAACTTTCAGTTCCTTGGCGGTATTGAACCGATAACGCCGGGTCAGCCAGAGCCGGGGCTTGGGCTGTAAAGGAAATTCGTAGACGACCATTCCAGATCGCTCTGCGTAGGAGCGTTCAAAACCATAAACCCAGCCTTGGTTAAAGACCACTCCAGGTTGATCATACCCACCCAATTGGGTTGACATGGCTGGTCGGCCAAAACAATGATCGGGAACCCCAACGGGATCATCCACCTTTCCCGAATACCGAAACGCTACGCTGAAGAAAGAGGTGCGCTCGACACGACCCAGATTCACTGCATGGACACGCACAAGATCTACGGGTTCGCGATCCGGCCTGCCTGCTACGAGAGGACATGTGAAAGTAATGATACGAAACCGCACGGATCCGTCCCGATACGTGTAATTTAAAATTGGCAGGTAGCCTTGCTCAAGCGTGCGAATTCGCTGGGAGACGGGCTTCTGAGGGTACCCCACGAGGAACATCAGTTCTCCATACCCAGTGTATAGGTAACCCTGTGGTGTAATTTCAGTGCCGAGCTTAGAGCCAAAAATCGCCATCTCATCGGTAGAGGCGGAGGGGTAGCTGAAAGGCTGTCCTTGCCTATCGATGGCAGGGTTAACCATTTGACCGGCCGCTCTGCGCGCGCCCATCATGGCGGTCAGCAGAATGAAACTCACGACTATTGTTTTCACAAATTCCCTCCTTGTTCTCCCTAGACATTCCACCTTGGATGAGACCATTTTGGACGAAATTCTCCTGCTACTAACAGCCATTCATTCGTACGGGGCTGCGCAATGGTCTTGTCTTTTTGCCAGCACGTTTGTCGGTTTTCTCTTCCTTCCATCAAACCTCCAGAGACACCACCCGAAGGGCGTTGCCTCCCGGATCAACCCGCGGATACTGCCTTCATTGCGGAGAAGGTTTGCGGACGCGAAATTCACAGCGGCCTGAGCCAATCTCGTAGGCCAGACGGCCTTCCAGCAATCCCATTGCCCGCCCATGCGACGCCTTCACATTGCCCGCATTATCCGTGGGGAGAAGGACCGTGGCTGTGCAGTTGGCGGGAATCCTCAGATTCAGGTTGAAGCCATCAGACTCTATCCTCCAGGAACTAGCGATTTCCCCATGAATCGAGCGGTATGTGGCCTCGGCATGAGCCAATCCACCCACCGGACACGGCCGGATGATAACGTGCTTAAACCCGGGTTGTTTAGGATCCGGGTTAATTCCCGCCAGAGATTTATAAAACCAGTGACAAACGCTGCCAAACATCGCGTGGTTGTGCGACCCATGACCGTTCCAGTTCTCCCATAAGGTGGTAGCCCCCTGAGCGATTTGCCAACCAAAACCCGGAAAAGTTTCTTGGTTCATCATCGCGTAGGCGAGATCGGCCCTTCCACCAGCGGTCAGGAGATCCAAAACGAATCGCGTACCGAAAATTCCGGTGTCAAAATGACTTTGGTTTTGATTGACGATGATGTCGACCATGCGCTCAAAGATTGCATCCTTGTGCCTGCGAGGCGCCAATCCGAAAGATAACGGGAAAACATTCGCCCCCTGCCGCCCCTGCCAATATTGCATCTGGCGCAGGTCAAAAAAGTTCCGGTTAACCGCACGGCCTGCCGCTCTCGCGAGAGCCATGAAATAAGAAATATCCTGGCGTTTCCCTAATACTAGCGCCATTTTGGCTATCAGTTTTGCCACGTAAGCGTAATAACACGTATTGACGAACGAGGGGGGAATCTCCAGTGGGCCCGGAGTTGCCCATTCCCCCAAGTCCCAACTGCCTGGTTCTTCTCGTATAACGATTCCCTCTTTATCGGTTCGGCTCTTGAGATATTCCACCCACCGCCTCATGCCAGGATAATGTCGCTCCAGTATCCGACGGTCGCCGTAGTAGAGATACACCAGCCAAGCGACAACGACATAACCCGAACCCCACGGCGGGCCACCACCGCCTCCCTCAAAAGGAGCGCTATGGGGGACAAAACCGCTCTCGGGATTCTGTGCGTCGCTCATATCATCCAACCACTTTGTGTAGAAACGAGCCATATCGAAATTGAACATTGCCGCTTCGGCAGCCACTTGCCCCCAATCACCCGTATAACCCACGCGTTCGCGGTGCGGGCAGTCGCTCGGCACACTGCCATGCATGTTGCTGCGCATGCTCCACACACAGTTATGCAGGATCCGGTTAAAAAGCTCGTTCGAGCATCGAAAACGGCCCACAGATTCAACAGCTGTGTGCACGACCTTCACTTCCAACTGCGCCCGATCGAGCACTTCTGGTGTAGAGGTTAGCTTCACTTGGCGAAAGCCATGCCAAGTGAAGCGTGGCTCCCAAGCTTCCTTCCCCTGGCCCTTCAATACATAGCAATCGGATTGCCCGTAGCCTGGACCGTTATCCTCGATGAACCGCATGTCAACACTTGTACTCCTGGAACCTTCCACTGCGAGCCGCGTCCACCCGGCAAGGTTCTGCCCGAAATCGAACCAGAGAACGTTCGGAGATACTCTCCGTCGGGAGATGGGCTGAAGGGTTTGGATCACCTTGTCTGGAAGCGAATACTGGCACGTCAGGCGGCCGGTCGGAGCCGGCATGATTCGAGCGAAGCGCCAACTGGAGTCATCGTAGTCAGGGAGTAACCATCCGCCCAGTTCCAGGCGAGCATCATAACGCTCTCCAGTGAAGATGCCGTTATGAACGACAGGTCCGCTGCTCGAACTCTTCCAGCTATCGTTGCTCAGCAACGTTCGCTTGCTTCCATTCTCCAGGTGCATCTCCATCTGGAGGATAAATCTTGGCAACCCGTACCACATGTAACCCTCGGCCAGCCGGTCGCGCTGGTTGTACCAACCGTTTCCGAGCAACACTGCTACAGTGTTCTTCCCTTTCGTCAAATATCTGGTGACATCGTGCGTCAGGTAGCACACGCGCTGGGAGGTTCTGTCTTTGAACGGGTAAGCAAGCCGCCGCAGGTGTCTGCGGTCGTAATTGGTCTGATTCGGTGCAAGCACTTGATCGCCCACTTTAGTCCCATTAAGATATAGTTCGTAGAATCCAAGTCCACTCACATACGCACGGGCAGAAACTGCTTTGGCAGGTAGATCCGTTATGGTACGAAAACAGTCCGCCGGCCCGGTATAAGTCAGCCCCCATTCATCGAAATAAGAGGTGCCAATCCAGTTGGCCTTCCAGTCTCCCGGCGCAAGCAGTCCCATTTCCCACCACGATGTATTGCTCCATTCTGAGGGCTGATCTTTGTCATCCCAAGCCCTCACTCTCCAATAACAACGCATTCGAGAACTCAACGGGTGTCCTCGATAGACGATGTGGGCCGTTTCATCGCTTTCGACTTTACCCGAATCCCACAGATCACCCGACCCCGCCAGGAGCGCTTCAGACCGTGTGGCGACAAGCACCTGGTAAGCAGTCTGCCTTGCCCCATCGACGGTGGATTCAATCTCCCAACTGAGCCTGGGAAGCGTCACATCGATCCCCAGTGGATTCAAGGCATACTCACACTTCAAGTGTACAGGTCCAAATCTCGCGGCCCCGCGAGAGCTCCTAAGTCGGGGACTGGCAATCACAGTAGCCGTTGTCTCCAGAAATTCCCGCCGGGTCAACTGTGCCGAATCGGCCCGCCTCTGAGCACGAGTTGATTTAAGAAAGGCGCCTTTCATACAGGCTTCCAAATTTGTCATCGGGGATTGCCCTTCCTGACCTGAGGGGCGTTCGGTTGCCAGTTTGCAGCGTTAGAGAGAATGAGAGCTGCCACCGGGTCGGTCCCGAGGTGTTGGACAACCCGCATTGTCAATAACATCAGAGCTCCCAAACCAACACGGACGATCCCGACATCGGTTCCCCACCAAGAAGCATTCATGTTGCAGGCCACAACGGTCTCGCCTTCGAACCCATCAAGGGATTTATGAGCGATGACATTGCGATACTCACGACCCATGCAAGTTTTTTGAGGCAGGCCTCGAAAGACAGGATGAGTCTTCACGAGATGAAAACACCCCCGAAAATTGCCCGCTGTTTCCACCATCGCCATAGGGCCTGGAAACAGCTTCAGGGCATTAAGAACACCTACTAGCCCGTCATCTCTTCCGCCAATCGATCCAATCAGGAATGCTGCTACCGAGCCCTGACGGCATTGTTCCAACACGCTCGAAAGGTCCGCCTCAATCTCTTTCTTATGTTCGTTGTAGTACCAAAGGTTGACTTCTCCGACGAGTATGGGCCGCTTTTCGGCAGAAGCTCCGCGTGACCACAAACGATGAGGAATCTTCTGCCCAGCGAAAAAAGGAAGCAACTGCTGGTGCCGGTCATACAACCAAACGGGCTCGGTGGGCCAGGTGATCTCTTCTGACCGTACCGCAAAAATCCGGCGCGCGTTGGAAGCTCGCTTCCTAAAGTTACTAGCGAGCTCGGCGCGAACCGTGTAGTAGCCGGTCGCTCCACCCAGTTTCAAAGACGTTTCACATGCTTCATTGACCACCTGCTTAGGATCGATGTTTAACGAAAACACTTTTTTCAGCACCTGCTCGCTATCCGGCCCGGCAATGCTCAATGTGAGATCAGCCGGCCCTTCTACGACTCCTTCATTCACCACCCGGCAACGGACGCAAACTTCCTGGCCCGTGCTGGCGGGTGCCCGATCTACCTCGATCGCGAGATAGAGGGGCGCATTGATCCCGGGAAGGCGCTCGCTCGAGATCTTCCGATTGCGGAAGATGTCGGTGAGCCCGCAATACCACGCGGCCAGGTCATGAAAGCACGAAACGGCGTACCCGCTATTGTAAGGGTTGGTTCGGAGTGCCTGAAGCAAATCCTCCAAAGCCTCCGCATGATTCTGCTCAGTTAACTTGCACAAGCGAGTCACACTCTCAAAACTCTCCTCGAGCTCGTATCTCTTAAATCCCCATTCCATGCACTGTAGCGACGTTTTCCAGTTTGCTCCTTCGATACTCGGCTTTCCTGTTTCCGCGAATTCCCTGACCGCGCGCGGCAGATTCGGTAGACCACCGTAACCCACCTCTCCAATGATTTGCGGTCCTTCCTGAGGCATGGGAGGAAGAATTTCCCTTCCATCCTCCCCCCAAAAACCGTAACTTGAGGGGTCGCCGAAATGCTGCATAACCTCATAGGTCGCCTGCTCTACCGGTGCCGGTGGATAGTAGTGAAGGTCGCGCCACGGGTGCGGAATCGTTTGATAAGGAAGAAACATCTGGAGGCCATGACCCGAGTTGTCGCAGACAACCCGCGTGGGATCCAGCCGCCGGGTCAGATTCATCAGGTAGGAGTAAACACTGGCATTCAAAATGTTTTCATTTGACATTCCCCACGCAACAAGCGAGGGATGGTTGCGGTCGCGGGGAACGAGGTCGGAAAGTTGTCGAATCAAGAGGCGGATGCCGGGGTAATCCAATTGCTGCGAGCGGTTGAAAATAACGCCCCCAATCTCCTCGTAGAGGAGCAGGCCTAGCTCATCTGCTAGTTCGAACAGCCATGGGTGACCGATCTGTCGATGGATGTGCATCATATTCATGCCCGATGCAAGAGCCACGCGAATCTCTTTGCGCGCGAATTCGATCGTGGGAGGACAGCCGACCGTAATCGGGTAATATTGATGATTAATTGCGGATTTCACCAGAAATCGCCGGCCGTTCAAATAAAAATAACGGCCCCAGGCCGTAAACTCACGCATGCCGAACTTTAATTCGTAGCTATCGTTAAACGGAGCGCCCGCGGCACGCAGCGCAATATCTAGCCGGTATCGAGCAGGATTAGCAGGCTCCCAGAGGACGCAGGGGCGAAGGGGAAGCGCAACGGTGAAAGCTCGCGAGCGTCCTGCGCCCACCTGCACCGTTTTTTCAGCTTCTCCGGCCACCACAGAGGATGGGGCGTCGAGGCAGGCTCGGACGTAAATTTCACCTCGTTGACCTTCACGGGTTCGGTTGTCAACCGTCACATGAAGCTCGGCCGAGTCAGTATCCAGGTGGGGGATGACAAAAACATCCCGGATAAAAAGCGGGGCGGTTATCAACATCGTTGCATCTTGCCAAATGCCGCCAAAGCTGTGGGACTGCGGGATCTGCGTATCTTCAAAGAAGAGCTTGTCCCAATTTCCTGCCAACCCTCCGCCAGGATTGACCACGTGCACAACCAGCTCGTGGCTTGAACCTGGTTTGACCAAGGTGCTCACATTGGCTTCAAAAGGAGTAAACCCGCCAAGGTAGAGTGCAACCCGGTTCCCGTCGAGAAAAACCTCCGCCCCATAACGGACCGCGTTGAACCTGAGGCGGACCAAAGCTGGAGAAAAGCTCTCGGGAACCGTTATTCTTCTCCAATACCACCCTTCCCCCACTGTCCCCGGCTGATACTCCTCCCACGTGGCGGGCACCTGGAAATCAATAGCCTGACTTTCCATCTGCTTCCGCATTTCATCCCAGGGAATTCGCACCCGCCTCAGTTCGGGCGATAGGAAATCAGTGATCCAGTCCGATTTCTGCCACCGGCCTTTGCGGTCGAAATAGAGCTTCCAGGTTCCGTTAAGCGAAATTACTTGCCGGTGGAAGGGCGCCTGCGTCGCTCGACCATGCACTGCGGAGCCGACGCCCGTAACGAGCGTTGTTTTCAAGAAATCACGTCGCGACACCGACAAGTGCTTATCCATAATCTTCTTTATCCGTCCTTCAGAAGTTTAGAAGGACCCAAGAGGATCCAGCGCTTCGCCTTCGGGCTATACCCTGAGAAAGATCTTCTGCCGATAGAGAAACCAGCAAAAAAGCCAGCCTGCCAGCCATTTGCTAGATGCCCAGACCAGGGGAGTTGCAGCGCCCAGGTTGTGAATAAATCCATGGACAAAGATGATGGCAACGGAACTGAATTTATCGAATAAATGCCACACCATGTATATCGTAATCGCGTTCATGCCGATGACCTTAAAGGGAAAGGCCCAGCGCTGGACGCCCCGAACGTCGATCACCCAATAAAAAAGCGCCAGCAGCAACAAACTCCAGCCCGCCGCGAACAGGACATAGGAACTCGTCCATATATTCTTGATAATGGGAAACCAGTAGCCCCAGATTAGCCCGGTAACCAGGCTGGCGACTCCAGCGCCTGCAAGCCACGCTGCCTTTCGCTGCGGGGAATGATCTGACCGTAACCAATGGCCCGCCAGCACCCCGATCAGTGCTGTCGAGATGGCAGGGACGGTCGAAAGGATTCCCTCGCTATCTCCGTATGTGTAACAGCAGAACGGGCCAGGCAGAAAGTGCCGGTCGATATACCCAGAAAGGTTGCCCATTGGGGTAATGACGCCTGCCCCGACGCCCGGGACTGGGATCAACTTCATGACACCCCAGTAGCCGATCAGTATGGCTCCGGCGGTAATCGCTTGGCCCTTCACTCCGGTGTTCATCATGATGATGGCTGCAACCAAGTAGCAGATTGAAATCCGCTGGAGAACGCCCGCAAAGCGCTGTTGGTGCAAGTTAAAGTTCAGCAGACCGTTGTATATAAGTCCAAAAACAAACAGCAACACGAAGCGGCGTACAACCCGAAAGTAAAGCTGTTTCTTCCTCGCTCCTTCCAGCTTGTGCCGGCCTAGTGAAAAAGGAAGCACTAAACCCACCACAAAAATAAATAGCGGGAAGATGAGATCGTAAAAATGAAACCCCTGCCAAGGCACATGTTCGAATTGGTGGACCAAGCCCAGCGTCAAGCGGTTTGGAATTGAGGCGTGAAGCGCCCAGATCAAACCGCCTCCTCCGGTGATCCAAAGCATATCGAAACCCCGCAGTGCGTCAATCGAGGCGATGCGTTTCCCCGGCCCCGACTCTGCCCCTTTCATAGCCATCCTTTCTTTTTCGTCCATTTTCCTCCTCTTTTCTGGCTTCTCGGCGCCACCATGCTTAGTGCAGAGCCTTGACGGCAGCTTGCTACCTTGCTGCGGCAAGATCCCTTCGGACAACTAAGGCATGTTCTAAAAATCCCCTTAGGGTGCAGCTTCCCTCTCACCTCTCGAGGCACCTACCTGTCCGATCTCGGCTAAATGCCCGGTGCTCACCACACTTCCTACACCTGTCCTCGTGCCCTCCCACCACCGACCTAAACAGGCCGCGATTCAAGTCTTTCTTGGACGATGAGATTGCGCAAGAAGGCGCCTGGCGACGGAAACTACACGCTCAGGGGCCGGCTTCAAGTCAACCAGCGTAAAGCCATGTTCTACCCAGTTCCGTTCGATCTCGTCGTAGCGGTTTGCCACAATCGCCTCTTCGGGTTGATACTCTGTTGATCGCTGGCGGTCCCGTAGTTCGCGCCGCAGACCAGCAATGTATGCTTCGACCCGGGGGCGGTAGTAACTTCGCACCATTTCGTAGGTATCCCGGCAGGCGTAATCGCGCATATGCCCCGAAAACGCCAAAGTATAGATTTCGCGGACGCGTCGACCGGCGTTCGGAGAAGCACCGGGCAGCGACTGCGCCCGGCGGATCAACGGCGTCAGCCAGTAGTGCGGATCGTAGCTGAGAACCTCTTCGATCGTGCCCAGTATCTGTTCCGCAGACGCCGCTTTCTCCTCGAAAAGGTGCTCATCCAGCCGGCGCAAGGCTGCCAACATCTCCATCACGCGCGCGTTAAATAACTGATGCAAATAGGCTCGCGTAATGTCATTCAGGTCGTGCTGATAAAAGCGGTTAGCACTCGCAGCTTCACTCGCCTTCAGGGCATATTCTACAGCCCGCCGAAGGTGAGGAATGAAGGCGATACCGTTATAGACATTCGAATGAAATCGCGAGCCGAGGCGATGCCAGTAGAGTGGCTGCGAAAAGTCGTCGTTTCCATAAACGCTGACCAGAAGTTCCTCGAGCGCCTTCTGCATCATGGGCGCTGCCCGCTCCCCGTAACGCCGCACCGCATAATCCGAGGTAAAAGAGGTGAGGTCCGTCTCATCAGGATTCCATCCAAGGCTGCATATAAATTGGAAACAAAAATAGTTAAAGCCGCTTACCTCATTGAGTAGCGCGAAGCCTATGCCGTGGTCTTCAGGCTGGTCTGCTGCGGCTTCTCGAAACTGCCTTTCGAGCAGCGCCATGTTGCCGTGCAGGTACGTATCTCCTCCAAAGGAATTAATGACGCCGAAATACCATGATTTGCCAAAGAAATAGTCCATCTCCTTATAAAGGGGTTGCTGCTCCCCCCAGAAATCGATGACCCGGGTCCGTTCAGGAGGTAAAGCTTGCAGGGTCGCTTGCAATCGTTCTGGCGTCCAGCCCTTCCCCAAAAAGGTCCAGCCCTCCAGAATTCCAATTCCTTTTGGATCGATGGCCTCAACCACCTTAAAGTTTGCCAGCGGCAGCCTTTCGGCAAAACTCCATCTCTCCTCTTTCGGTTCCTTCACCTGAAGTTCGCCTGAATTGGCCAGGAGGTAGAAACGGTCCGTGCCGTAGTCGGCTATGTATTCTTCGAGGAAAACCCGCCCGATTTTCAGGTACATTGGGTCATCAGGATGCAGATATTGCTGCGAGGGCAGGCCGGCCCATTCCGTTGTCAGGACGCGAGCCTGCGGAAAGGCTTTAGAAAACCCTTGCGGGACGTTGCCGGAAAACATGGGGCCAACAACCCGCATGCCCCGGGAGCGAGCATATTGGGTAATCTTGCGAAGCATCTCCTCCCGCCAATCAAGCCAGGCTTCTTGCCGGGAGCTGATCTCCTTCGAGACCGAGTTGACACCGCCGTTACCCGAGTCATAATGCCCTCCCAGGTCATAGGGAGCCGGAGGACCAGCATCGAGGCGAATGCCGAATTTTTTCCAAACTTTTCGCCAAACCGCATTGACCCCCGGGCTGTAACCCATATTGAGGATGTTGAATCGGCTCTTGAGCATCCAGTCGATGTAGCGTTGCCACTCCTCCCAACCCCACCACGACACTGAGTAGAACCAAAGGCACCCATTGCCGTAGTAACGTTCGGAGAATCGGGGGCAAGCAGATATATCCACCCCGGCCACCGGAATTAGAGATCGCCGAGGAACGTGGTCGCCGTCCCAAAAGAAACCGGTTCCGCAGCACCTCTCCAGGTAATGATAGACGGCGTATAAGGTTGCAATTCCGGTCCCTCCTATCAGAGCCAGTCCCTGCCCAGCCGAGGGCGGTAAAGCAGTTACCCGGTACGCCTCCATATGATTTCGTGCGGGCTCCTCCAATTGTCCGGTTCGCATCAGCTCCGCTGTCTTTGCGGTCCGCCCAACGAGGAAGGCAACTCGTCGATTCGGATGTATCAGCGACTTCGCTTCATCGACCCGATCGGGGAGTCTCCCTGTCATCCTGTGAATGTAACGCTGAAGTTCTGTGGCCGCAGCGGCCTCGGGTGATGAGGATGAGTTATAGACAATCAGAATTTGCTCAGGCCTTACACCCTCCTCGCGAGATTTACCGGCAAACATGCCTTCCTGCTTGCGTGCAGGTTGGGCCTTCACCGATTGAGCTATGAACAAACCAAGCACTCCATTCAGGATTTCTCTCCTGTTCATGGCCGATTCCTTTCCTTCCTTCATGAAAGATCTATCACGATACTTCAGACCCTATATCTTCAGCCTCGGACGCACGCCCCCCGGGAGCCCAGCCGTTGATGACGAAGTACGGGGTCTGGCTCAGAAACTCCGGACAATGCGCGGCATTTCCATCATCATCAATCGCTTCGAAATAGTAGAGCATACCCTCGGAAGTTAACGGCGCCTCCGCACCATACTCCCCGTTGCCTAGCGATTTCATCTCCATCGCCAGCCAGTCAAAGTAAGAAGGCATCCGCTTGTAGTAGAGGCGCACGCTTTGAATCCCAGCCTTTGCTGTCACTCGAGCTTTGAGGACAACCGATTTACCTTGAACCGAGCCTCTGAGGGGCCGATGAGAAATCCCCGGCTTCGAGTCGTTGTCTGTCACCAAAACACAATAAGGCGGGCGATTTACCAATGTGCCGATGAAGAAACCAGGGCCAATCCCGACTTCGAAATAATAGTAAAGCCGGCCCGGAGCGATATCCGCCGCAGGAATTTCGGCCGTCCAGGTGCGCGCGAAGGCATCCTCTGACCTCAATGGGATCATTTTAGTGAATCCCTGGCTGGGTGAACTCGTGTAAAAGATATAGATATGCGCATTTTCAATGGTCACGGGGAGCGTGGCAGTAGCCCTAAAGGGCTTCCCCGAACGGATTTTGAGAGGCGGAACGTGCCCGACGATCACCCGAAAGTACGAGAGCGCTTTGCGTTCGTCTGGATGCCGGAATTGCGCCTCTAATTGGTTAAGCTGTTCGAGGTCGGCATAGATACCTTCTAGCTCGCTCCGCCAGTAGAACTTCGGAACACCCATTCGAATATAGTCGGGAACGTAGCCGTAATGCCGCTCCGTGATATCGGACAGCCGTTCCCAATCAAGCCTTGCCTGCTTCAGATACCGGTAGGCTGACACCAGCTCAGAATGATGGTCCGTGCGGTGATAGAACTCGAGATGCGTGACGGAGCGGATGCGATTCGCGTAGTAGCGCCCTAAGCACGCGGCCGCCTGAACGTCCATCTGAATGCATTGAAAGTTTTTGGGGTCCGACGGATGAAGCTTTGCCGCTGCTTCAATTTGAGCTTCTCCCGCCTGAGCGGCGGTTTCCAGAAAGGCAGCAGCCTGATCTGGTGAAAGTTTGCCGTCTAGTTCATTGGTCAGGTGGCCATTCACATAGCTGGCCGGATCGGCCATGGCCGTTCGGTCAAGCGCGCGCACTTGCAGAAAATCATAGTTATTCCCCCCTGCTTGTACGAGCCGCATTCCATTCCAGAAGCGCCCGCGGGCTTCGAGCGAGTGGTCGCCGTTTTCGAGCTCAGGAGCAAAATCCTGATGGTCTAGCCCCTGGTTATGATAGGCATAGATGAAAGGGACAATCCGGCTGCCTGCCTCAAGGCCCTCAAAGATGAGCGGGCCCGCATGAGAACCAAAACGCCTCACGAATTCGTTGACAAAGACCCGATCGGGGACGTCGGGGTCATAAGCCGCCCGCCCCCAGATGAGGTGCCATACCCACTCCCGCTCGTACATCCAATGGTAGAAGCGGTGGTTGGTGGCGGGATTGTTGTGGAGGTAGTCGGCGGCGGGATTGTACGCGTCCATTGGCTCCATTGAGAAACCCGTCCCTCCCCCAAATTTGCAGCTCCGCACGGTCCGACGCGCAAATTCCGGCCAACCCCAGTAAAAGATCCGGTGCGTGCCATGAGCACGAATTTGCCAGATAATGGAATAATCTCTCGGATAGTCGGTATAGCTTTCGTACGAGCCGCTGGGCGGATAAAAGCGGCCACCGAGAACGGCTTGATAAGGCAGGCCCAAGTGCTCGCCATTGTATTTGATTTCAAACAAAACACGATTCTTGACCAGCGCCGGAAGCTTGCGAAGTTTTGCGGGGTCGGCAAGCCAAGTCCGCGTGTAAATATTTAGGCGCGGTGAGGCTGTTTTCAGGACTTCCAGGTAAGTCTTTCTGTAGAATTCTTCGTCTTCCCCGGACTCTCCTATGCGAAAGCCAAACATCCACAAGCCGGGAAGTTGTTCCAAGAAGCTCGCCACCGCTTCCCTAGTATAGATTTCAATCTTGGCGGGATCTGTCAGGAAGGCTTGTGGGACCGGCGCCCATCGTTGGTCGACACCAAAGCGCCGAGTCTTCCACGGGCCAATGGGGGGGAAAACCTCATAATTCATGAAACCTACTTGGATGCCGCGATCGGCCGCCAGGTGAATCACGTAGCGCAGTTGGGCCATGTTTTTACTGGCGCGCTCCGGCCCGACACCTACCTCCGGAAAGCCTGGAGGGCTGACAAAGTAAGAGTAGGCATTGGGGAAAGAGATCGTCACCGCATCGCAAGGCCCGTGAATGTCGAGAAAATTGTACCGATAGCGAGCCATCATATCGAAGTAGCCCTTCCAGTAATCCTCAGACCAGAAGGCTCCGGAGGGTTCGTCGATATCCTGAGTGGTCAAGAACATATTGATCCCGCGAATCTGTAAAAAAGGAGATTTGCGCGAAGGCTTGAGTTGAACCAGGAAGTCGGTTCCTTCGGCGGCTCGGATTTGCTCGCCTAACTCAAGGGATCCATACATCAGGCCGTTTTCATCGCTTCCCTCCACTACGATCAGGCGGTTCGAGACCGGCCCCAGCGCGTATGACTCCGGAGCATCCGGGCAACTCCACGGCTCAGGCTCGTGTGCCTTCCGTGAAGCGTTGTTTCCTCGGAGCAATCGGATTTGGAAATCCCCGGCCACAGGGGTGCATGCGATTCGCACACGGGAGCCCTTCTCTTCAAGCGCGCGAAGGATTTCCGAGGCGCCAAACCGAATTGGCGCTGAAGCATCTTCCTGCAGGATTATGGAAACGGCTTGCCCTGAGGAGGCTGCGCTCGCCACGCCAGAACCTAAAACAACACGCGAAGCCGCAGCGGCTAGGGCGCGATCTAACAATTCTCTGCGAGTCAATGCGAAAAGCTCCTTGGCTAGGATGTAGTGAGCCTTTTCCCGGTTTCGACGCTATGATTGGTCCCTTCTTCAATCAGCCGCACGAGCGCCCGTGTGATGATTCCCGCCACGTCCGGCCCCACGGAATTGATTTCGCCATGCCATCGCTGATTGCGATTCTGGAGCCACGACGGCCGGCTATCCCATTCTGCCTTGGGAATGAGATAGCCGATCTCATCATTGCCAAGGCCGAAGATGAACCGGTGGTGGGTTTTCAGGTATGGTCGCAGACTCGGCTCGAAGAGGGCATGCGGATAATCGGCTCCGGAGTATCTGGTGATGCCACCGGCGACGATTTCGGGATAAATTTCTCTCGGAATAGTGGCAATCTCCGCCATGGATCGTTCGCCTCTCTCAAGCTGGAGATAATCCACCTCGGTTTTGATATCGTGCCCCGTCGCATGCTTGACGGTACCAATCCCAGGAATTGTCTTCTGGGCGACGCCTGCATCGGCGTGGCCGTGAGTGTAGATATTCCCCCGGCCTTGAAAGATCCCCATGGCCTGCGTGATCCGAAAGCCCATGTTGGTAACAGGAACGAAAACGATGCTTTGCCGAATTGACCACGCGTCGGGCGTTGTTTGAAGTCCGCGGCGAAGCGTACGCTGGGTAAGCCGGCCAATTAGACTCCCGACCAATGGGGCTTTTTGCCAGCCTTGTGGTGTCTTGGTTCAGCCGGAAATGGAGTGTTGCTGATTTCGGATAGCTACTGATTTCCGCCGCTACGCGGCGGGAGTTTTCCAGGCATCGGGGTCTATCGTTCGATGAGGTTTCCGAACGGATTCGGGGAGCGAGAGCGTGAAGGCACTGAGCCCGCACGCTCTCGGCCTCATCGACGCGATGAGCCCACCGGGTTATCCCTCGGCGCGGTTGCTCTCCAGCAGAGCCGGCTTCTGTTTCACCCGGCGATCTTAGTTTAGTCCGGGTTCGGGCGCGAGGCCAGCCGGATGGGCTTCGAACCAAGCTTGCTGGCGCCGCTGTTGTCGTTGCTTGCGAGCCTCCTCCAATTTCTGATCGCGCTTTGCCCAGATCGTTTCGGCACGACCTTCCAGCTGGTCGAGCGGCGCGACGTAGCCGATCGCGCTGTGCAAGCGAACTCGGTTGTAATGGTCCACGTAGCTGGCCAACCAACCTCGTGCCTCCTCCACCGAGCCCGGCACGCCCGGTCGCAGGCATTCGCCCTTCAGAGACTGGTGCCCACGCTCGATTTTGCCGTTCGATTGCGGATAGAACGGCGAGGTGCGCACATGCGTCATCCCGCAGATGCGAATAAACTCCTTGAAGTCGCGGGCGATGAATTGCGGCCCGTTGTCGGAGATGATCCGCGGTCGGGCCTGGGGAAATCGCTCCCGCGCCCGTTCCAGGATGATTTCCACCTCGGCTTCTTTCATCGATTCCCGCAGTTCCCAATGGACCAGATAGCGGCTGTAGCCATCCAGCACACTGCACAAGTAATAGAATGTACCCGCCAGATTCACATAGGAAATATCCACGTGCCAGTGCTCGTGCGGCCCCAGCGGCGGCTGGAACCCCCTGCCCTTCATCGAGG
>CADDZJ010000064.1 GCA_902812415.1 Acidobacteriota bacterium | reverse complement strand
TTGGCGGCCATCAGCGTGGATCAAGGCCAGGGACAATCAGCGCTGCGCTATCTCGATGCATTGCCGGAGGAGGTCAGGCATCAACCTTCTGTCGAACTGCTCGAAGCGAAGGCGCTTCATGCGGAGGAGAAAACATCGCAGGCAGAAAGTTTGCTGGAGAAAGTCGAACAGCAGGGCCAGGATGATCCGCGAGTGACCTTTTCCGTGGGATTGGTTGAGGCGGAATGGAAGCAATACCCACAGGCGGAGCAGGCCCTGACGCGCGCCTTGGATCAAGACCCCGCCAACTTCGACATCCTTTACAACCTGGGTCTTGCCGCCTTTCACGCCGGCCACTTCGAGCGCGCCCAGCGGGTGTTTGAGACCGCGCTCCAAGAACGCGCCGATGATGTGGATACGCTTTACAATCTGGCGCGCGTGGAGTCCAGGCTTAACCGCAACGATCAGGCCATCACCCTGCTGGTGCGCGCTCATCGCCTCGCCCCGGAACGGTCTGACGTGCTGCTCCTTATGGGCCAGGTTTCTGAAACCCTGGGGTATTACGGCGATGCGGCGAAAGCCCTCGAGGAGTATCTTCGCCTCAAGCCCGACGATGCGCTGGTTCGCCGCGAGTACGCTTTTGCGCTGGCGCGCACGCCGCGCATTGACGAGGCGGTGCGCGACCTCCGCGCCTATGTCGGGAAACATCCGCGCGATGCGCGCGGCCTCTACGAACTGGGCGTGAGTGAAACGGTGCGCGAGCGCGGTCGCGCCCTCGCCGATCTGAACCGTTCCATCGAGCTTCAACCGGATTTCACCCCGGCGCGATACGCCCGCGCGGTTTTGCTTTTTCAGCAGGGCCGTTACCCGAAGTCTGTGTCGGACTTGAAATTCGTCCTGGAGCGCGAGCCGGAAAACGATCAGGCGCTCGACATGCTGGGGCAGGTGGAATTGCAATTGAACCAGCCTCAGCAGGCGGTTGAGGCTCTCCGCCGCGCCGCGCAACTGGCCCCGCAGAACCGCAAGATTCTGCTGCATTACAGCCGCGCTTTGCAGCGCGCGCATCAGGAGCGGAAGGCCCTTGCGGTCCTCCAACAATTCCAGCAGTTGCCGCCGGAGCAACCCAAGGCCACGAGCGGCCTCTTTGATTATCTGAGCCTGCCGGTTCAGGAACAGAAGGCGCGTTACCTGGAACACCTGAAAAGAGATATGGAAATGAACCCGCGGGATGTGAGCCTGAAAGTCCGCTGGGGCGAAGCGCAACTGGCGCAGGGACAATCGGCGACAGCCCTTGACGCCTACAACCAGATTCTGGCTCAAACTTCAGACGCCAAAGCGCTGGAGGATTGCGGCAGAACCCTGCTTGAATACCGGCAATACGCGGAGGCGCAGAAATTCCTGGCCCGCGCGCTGGCCCTCCGCCCCGAAGACGCAGGCGCGCGGCTGGACCTTTCGATCGCCACCTTTCATACGGTCGGCCCGGCGGCGGCTCTGAGCGAACTGGACGGCGCGCCCCCTGAGGCCCGGCGCGGCGATTACTATCTGCTTCGGGCGCAGATGCTGGACGCGATGGGAAAGGCCCAGGAAGCGGCGCGCGATCTGACCCTGGGCTTGAGAACGTCTCCCACCCGCGCCGATCTCTATTTTGAAGCCGCGCTGTTTCTGATCAAGCACAGCCAGTATCGTGAACTGCTCGAGCTGCTCGATCAGGCGGTCAGGAAATTCCCCGATTCGCCTCAAATCCTTCTGACCCAGGCGATCGCTTACGGGCTGGTTCATCAGTTCGAGCAATCGCAAAAGATGCTGGCGCAGATTGAAGCGCGCTGGCCGGAATGGAGCCAGGCTTATCTGATCAACGCCATCATCCTGGTGGGTCAGGCGAAGGCTGAACAAGCCAGGCCCTTGCTTGAAACCGCGATTGCGCTCGGCGCGCGCGACGCGCTGGCCTACTACAACCTTGCGCTGGCCAATATCGAAAGTTATCCGCCGGATCCCGCCGCAGCCAAAAAGGCTATCGAAAAAGCCCTGGCGCTGAATCCGAACGACCCCTACACGCAGTCGCTCGCGGGAAGGATTGCCTATCAGGAAAAGGATTATCAGGCTGCACTTGAGCACCTGACCGCCGCCGTCCAGCTTTGGCCCGACATGGTGGAAGCTCACCAGACGCTCAGCGCCACTTATCGCGCCCTCGGTAAAAAACAGAAATCCATTGCGGAGTTAAAAGAGGTCTTGCGGATCAAGCAACAGATTCGGAGCGCCGATCAGGCTCCGCCGTCCGACGTGAAGAACCTGCTCTTCTCCGTTCCGGCTCCCGCTCCGCCGTCATCGTAGTTTGGTTTTTTAGGAGACGACGATGTGGCAAATCGTGGAATGTAGGGATGGCGCTGCGCTGATGACTACTGGCTCAACGCCGCCTTGCGCAGGGCTCCAGTCGAGGCCACTTCTTGACTCCCCCTCTTGACGCCTTCGCTTGTCCTTGGGCGCGCTTCTTAAAAGATATGCAAATGCAAGGTGAGGTATTTCCTGGGATTTTTCCTGAACTCGTTCAAGAACTCTCGCAGCGATACGGCGCTTGCGCTGAGATTATTGTAAAGCTTGTTATCCGTGGAGAGTAATCCGAGCGACCCCTGACCATTCTTCATTCTCGCGGTGATGGTATCCACGTTCCCGGCGACTGTATTGAGCCGATTATAAAGCTGAGGGTCATTGACGAGCTTGCCGAGAGTGCCCTTCCCCTCATTGACACCCGTCATTAAGTCTCTGGCCTGAACCACGGTGGTATTCAGATGGTTGTACAAGGAAGGATCGTTCATCAGCTTGGCGAGAGTTCCCTGCCCATGCTGGATCTGATCCATCATCTGATTGGCGTGGTCGAGTGTGGAATTCATCTTCTGATAGAGGGCATCGTTTGAGACCAGTTGGCCAAGGGTTCCGTGACCACCGGAAATCTGGTCCGCGACATTTTGCAGCTTCGCAACCGTGTCATCCAGCCGGTTGTAGAGCGCCGCATCGTAAATGAACTTCCCAATGGTTCCACGTCCGCCCTGGATTTGATTGGTAATATCATTGAGCTTCGCGCTCAGGGTTGTCAGATTCGAGAGCACGTCGTTCGCATTTTTGACCACATCCTTGATGTCAGGTTGCTCCTGGGTTTTCACCTCGCCGCCCGGCTGCAAAGGCGGCTGGTTTGCGTTGCCGCGGCTGATGTCTACATAGCTCTCGCCAAGAAGACCAGCCGTCTGAATGGTGGCCACTGAATTGGCTCGGATATCATTCTTAAAGCGGTTTGACACTTTCATGATGACTTCGACAGCGCGATTAGGATCCTGCGAAGAAGAGAGCCGAACTCTGCTGACGCTGCCGACCGGCACGCCCGCCAACTGAACCTGGGCGCCGTCGCGCACGCCGCTGGCTTCAGGGAAATAGGCTGTTAGAATGTAGCTGCCGCGCATAAAGCCCACTTGGCCGCTGATGAAGAAAATGCCAATCACGAAAATGAGCAAGGCAATTCCCACCATCAAGCCAACCCGAAGCTGTCCCCAGGTGAGTTCTTTACGTTGAGGCATAGTGTTGTAGCCCTCCGCAAGCGTCAAGGATGCTTTCGTTCAGAAAGATCATTGTAATCGAAAGCCAGAATCAGGTTCGAGCTAAATAGTCCGTGCGAGCGGCATGCGCTTTGGATTCGGACTTTCGCGCCCCGCAGGTTTGCCCTTCACCTCCATCGCGCTCGGCGGGCTCAGGAAATAAATCTCACCAGATAGGGATCTTTCAGGCGCATCAGGTCTTCGCGCGTTCCCAGAAAATAGATTTGCGAATCCCGCAACACCATGAAGCGCGTGGAAGGTCTTGTGCGGCCATCGGAATTGGCGGGAACCAATTCGTGGCGCTCAGGGGAATAAACATAGGTGCTCAAGTAAAGAGCATCCTGGACTCGTTGCGTGACCAGGATAGACGAAACGCGTTGAATATCGCGAAGCTTGGCAATCAGAATGTTAATCGTGTTGGCAGTTACCGGATCGAGCCCCGCCGTGGGCGAATCATAGAGCATGATCGACGGTTGATTCACAATCGCGCGGGCTACAGAGACTCTCCGGCGCATGCCGCCGGAGAGTTGGGCAGGCATCTTATCAATCGCCTCTTCCATCTCCACAAAACTCAACACCTGCCGAACGGCTTGTTCGATCTGGTCCTCATCGGTCAGGCCGGATTCGCGCAACGGATAGGCAACGTTCTCATAAACGGAAAGAGAATCGAAGAGCGCGCCTTCTTGAAACACAACACCCATCAGCTTTCGAAAAGGATTAAGCTGGCTTTCGGGAAGAGGCGCAATGTTTTCCCCTCGAATCAGGATCTCGCCTGAATCAGGTTTCAAGAGTCCCGCGATAAGCTTCAGGAGAACCGATTTTCCGCTGCCGGTAACGCCCAGCAAAATGAGGGTTTCACCGCAGCTCAGTTGGAAGGAGATGTCCGAAAGCACCTGCTTTTCGCCAAATGAGATGGAAACGTTGCGAAGCTCGATGGGAACCGTGGATGTCGTGAGACCTTCGCTTGTCATTCTAAGCGGCAGCGAAGAATCTCTGTATTTGCACAATCAAGCCCGTACGGAGATCCTCTCTCGCCTTCGGCTCCTCGAAAATCACCCATGCCAGCCATTCCCGCAAAGGCGGGAATCCACGCGCTGGACCCCACTTTTGCGGGGGTCATATCGACGGCGACTTGTGGCATCAATGGGTGGGCCGCAGGCCCGTAATTCAAACCGAATATTCGCTTCATAACTATTTTAATGCTAGCTTGCGGGAAGGCCAACTGCATTTTGCCATTGGAAAACCATCGTAGATTTGGCACAATGCAGATTCACGAAGGAGCATCCCCCAAAAATCTCGAATGCCAGCCGTACGTCTCTAAATGAACTCCAGACAAATTCAAAGAGTCGGAATCACCTCCAAACCGAGGAAGCCGGAGATTCGGGAGATTGTGCCCCCGCTCCTCCGATGGCTTCACGAGCGCAACCTTGAAGTCTTGATGGACAAAGAGACAGGCGCCAATGTGGATGATTCCAAACCCTGCCTCAGTCGTAATGAAATTGCTTCACAAGCCGATCTGGTTATTGTTTTGGGCGGAGACGGCACGCTGCTGGCAACAGCCAGAGCGGTAGGTCGCAGACCCGTGCCCATTTTGGCGGTAAACCTCGGCGGGCTGGGCTTTCTGACCGAGATTACTCTGGAAGAACTCTATCCGACGCTGGAAAAGGTCCTAGCGGGGAGTTTTCAAACCGAGCGCCGTGTGCGGATCACCGCCGAAGTGCTTCGGAACCATGAAATTATATCGTCCTTCCTGGCGCTGAATGACGTGGTTCTAAACAAAGGCGCCATCGCTCGGGTGCTCGATTTCGATGTCTGGGTAGACAGCCGTTTCATGTCCACCTACAAGTCGGACGGGCTGATTGTCTCCACGCCAACCGGCTCCACGGCCTATTCTCTAGCGGCAGGAGGACCCGTCATTGTACCCACGGTGAGCGCCTTCATCGTGACGCCGATTTGTGCCCATACGCTCACGAACCGCGCCATCGTCCTTCCGGATTCCGTAACGCTGGAAGTCGCCATGAAAAGTCATCAGGAATCGGTTTATCTGACTATTGACGGCCAGGTGGCTATCGCTTTACACAGCGACGACCGTGTCCGCGTCCAAAAGGCCGAATCTGCCATCGAGCTGATTCAGCCCACTCAGAAGACTTATTTCGAGGTTCTGCGACAGAAACTGAAGTGGGGCGAACGCTAGAGATGCTAAAAAATGTCATTCCAAGAAGCCGAAGGCGACGAAGAATGATATGTTTTCGTGGGAGGTGGGCGAAGGGCCACTACGCAGCGGTTATAATATCCCTTCGCGCGATGAGTTGGTTCCAACTGCCGCGTCAGCCCGAACCCGAAGTGATGAATGATGCCTGCGAGGTGGAAGCTTATGCCTCCGCTGCCGCTCAGGCCTATCTGGAAGCCATTGACAACACGCTGGTCGAGCAAGTGCTTGCGCTGGAAATCCAGGCGGGCATAGCCCTCGATGTGGGCACGGGACCTGGCTCCATACCCTTGAAACTCGCCCGCCGCCGGCCAGACCTGCATTGGGTGGGGATCGATAAATCACAGGCCATGCTCCGGGCTGCCTGCCGTACCGCCCGCAAGCAGGGACTCAGTGATCAAGTCAGCTTTTGCCTGGCAGATGCCAGCCGTTTATGCTTTCCGGATGCGGCATTTGAATTGGTTCTGTCCAATTCTTTGCTTCATCACCTGGCTAATCCCGTCGCAGCCCTTAATGAGATGGCTCGAGTAACCAAAGCTGGCGGCGTCGTTCTGATCCGTGACTTGCGGCGTCCATCCCGGCTTGCCTTCAAAGCCCATATTGCCTGGCATGGAAGGCACTATTCCGGCAAAATGAAAGAGCTTTATGATAATTCTGTTCGCGCTGCTTATACGCCGGCAGAACTTCGGTTGCTGATTGAAAAATCGGCGCTGGCAGGCGGTCGCATCTTTCTTCATCACCGAACCCATTTGGGCGCCTGCTGGAAAAACGTGGTTCATAGGTCGAACTCATGAGAAAACTGCTCGCTCTTGTATTTCTCTGCGCTCTGGCATGCGCACCCTTTCTTTCCGCAGAAGAGAAGGCTCCAAACATTTACACGATTCAGATTCCTCCAGAGCCCAACTACTCCAGCATTGAGTGGCTAGTGGGCAACTGGGTTGGGAAAATGGCTGGGAAAGAGCAGCAAGGGCAGGTGCTGCTTTCAGTTTCCTATGAACTTGGAAAGCGCTTCCTTCTTTTACGAGAAGAAGTTTCTTTGTTTCCCATGAAGTCCGCTCCGGCCACGCACGAGAGTTTGATGGGCATCCTTAGCGCTGATGGTCCGAACAATGGCTTCAACCTGACGCTTTATTCCTCCAATGGATTTGTGACACGCTATCACGCCGTGGTTAAGAATGCGGAAATCGATTTCAATCCCGAAGGTGGAGCGCTCCCGCCGCCAGGATGGTTATTCCGGCGCGTTCTTGTTCACACGAACCCAGGCCAATGCACCGAGCGCGTCGATGTAGCCCCGCCCGGAAAATCGTTCTTCACCTATTACACCACAGACCTTCATCAGGTCGCTTCCATCCCTGCGAATCCCCAACCGGAAAACGATCCTTCCCAAAAGTCCAGGCATCACCATTGGCTGGTACGCTAAAAACGGATTCGAAACCTCCAGAAAATCACCGTCCTCGCGAAAACTGAGCCACTCGCACAAATCGCATCTGAAGAGCAGTTGACAAAGAAGCAAAAAAGCGATACCAAGTTTAAGCATTAAGGATTTTTCGTTGTCAGGAAGAATTTCAGACAGGTTCTGCAAGCGGAGATGGTAATAGAGACGTCAGAGGCCGGGAGGTCACTGAGGAGCTCTTACAGCCTGTTTTTTGAGGAGCGGCAGGCGACAGGAATCTCGTGAGTGTGGTCTCTCCCCTGCGAGGTGTGTCGTTTCGCTCGGAATGACCTGATTTTAAAAAGTTTTTCAGAATCCTGAACGAGAGTAAGATTTCGGCAAGTGATCCACCCATAACAGGAGGAAAGTCATGAGCAAAGCCAGGTTTTACATGCTGCTGGGCCTTGTTGTGTGTCTTGGCGGGTTTTTTTGCTTCACCCCTCAGGTTTTTGGGCAGGCGGCAACCACGGGTGCCATTTTGGGCGTGGTAACCGACCCGAGCGGCGCGGTGGTGCCAAACGCCGAGGTGACCATCACTGACATTGCCACGGGTACCTCCCGCATACTCCATTCAGACCATGCAGGACGATTTGACGCCGAGGGCCTTCCGGCGGCTGGAACTCTTTACAACGTCACGGTCAAGGCTACGGGCTTCAAAACGTTCATTTCTCACAGCGTTAAGCTGGACCCGAGCGAACGAGTCACGGTTAATGTAAGTCTCCAGATCGGCGCTACAGCCAGCGAAGTCACAGTCACAGCGGCGGCAATTCATGTGAACACAACAAGCGGTGCATCGGCCGGAACGATCAGCGGCACCGAAGTTCAGGAGTTGCAGTTGAACGGACGCGATTTTCGCGGCCTGGCTTTGTTAGTCCCGGGCGTGAACAGCACTGCCATTACGGGCACTCCAGTGGGCGGTGGCTCACTGAACGGCGGCGGATTGACCGGTGAAACTCCGATTTCCGTGAACGGGCTGGGCCGGGAAATGAACATGTACCTGACGGACGGCGCCTACAACATGAACACCGGCAACATGATCAACCTGAACGTGGTCCAGCCCATCGATTCGATTGCTGAATTTCGTATCCTCAAGGATAACTACAGCGCGCGATATGGCATTGCGGGCGGAGCCGTGGTCATGGTGGCCACGAAATCCGGAGGACGGGAATTCCATGGGTCGGCTTATGACTTCCTTCGCAACAACGCGTTCGACGCTCGGAATTTCTTTTCTCCCACCACTCCGGTTCTGAAACAGAACATTTTCGGGGGCAGCATCGGAGGCCCCGTTTACATCCCGGGGCATTACAATACCGACAAGACGAAAACTTTCTTCTTCGCCAGCGTCGAAGCGCGAGTGCGCCACGTTGGGGACGTTCTGCGCGGCGCGATGATTCCGGGCGCCATGCGGAACGGTGATTTCACGAACAGCCCGACGATTGCAGCAGGAGGATTGTCGCTTGATTCAACCGCTCAAAGCATTTTATCGGCGGAACATCCGGGCATTAATTGCGTGCCTGATCCGTTCCATCTCAATCCTGCCTGCTTTGACCCCAACTCCGTAGCCTTAATGAATCACTTCTGGCCCTTGCCGAACAATCCGGCAGGAGGATTCCTGAATTACCTCAATAGCGGCGTTGAGATTTTTGACGTCCAGGACCATACATACCGCGTTGATCAGAATTTCGGCGAGAAATACCGGCTGATGGCTCGTGTATCCTATGAAACAACGAAGGATAGCCCCCCGAATCTTGCTTGGGGAGGAAACCCGGCGCCCACGGAGACTCAGACTATTGGCACGACCGGTTTTAATAACCTGCTGCAATTCACCGCTAATATCAATCCCACAACAATTAACCAAGTGAGTTGGACGCAGACGGATGACAAGCCCCGACTCCTCATTCAGGGACAGTTTCTCAACAACCTCTCTTCTCCTCTGACGATAAAGCTGCCGTTTGGAAACAACGTGGACCCGGCAAAGCGCCTGCCGAACATCTCATTAAGTGGAGGCTGGGCACCTATCAGCGACGCCGGATTACCCGAATATGCCAGTGACGGGGAGCAAATCTTTTCGGAGGATTTCACCAAGGTCAAGGGACCGCATACGATTCAGGCCGGCACCATGTATATTTTCGGGATCAAGCGTCAGGATAACTTCGCCACACCCGAAGGTTCATTCTCCTTCTCAGGGGTTCACACCGGAGATCCTGTCGCTGACTTCCTTCTCGGTCTGGACAGCTCGTTCAACCAAAATAACACGCGGCTTCGCGGCTACTTCCGCTACCATCAATCGGAATCATACATTCAAGATGACTGGAGGGCGACGCGGAGGCTGACTCTTAACCTGGGGTTGCGAGCGGTTTACTTCTCTTCTGACAAAATGCAAGGCAACGGCATCAGCGATTTCAGTCCCAGCCGATACAATCCCGCGCAGGCTCCGGTTGTCTTGCCAGGCGGCACGCTTGCAACCAACGCTGCCGGACAAGTGGTGACTTCAAGCGGCGCGGTGGCCAATCTTCTGAACGGCGTCGTCTTTCCTCAAGACTATAAACCCAATCCCAACGTTCTGTGCGCAGGAACGCCATGCACCGGGACGCCCGGCGTTCCTGACGGCATTTTCACCACGCCCAGCATGAATTGGAGTCCGCGCTTCGGTTTCGCCTGGGACGTGTTTGGAGATGGAAGAACAGCGCTGAGAGGCGGCTATGGGATCGGCTACGGGCGAATCCCATTCGCAATGTATAACAACGATTTGGGAAACCCTCCTTTCGAGCAGGGGATTACGCTGCTGAATGGCACGCTGACGGATCCCAGTTTGGGAACTCCGGGCGCGATTTCAGCCCAAAGTATCGGCACCATCGGTCCTCCGGGCGCAAAATACAAACCTGTGATGATCCAGAGTTGGAGCCTCACCTTACAACGGCAATTGATGCAGAACGGAGTCTTGAGCGTCGCATATGTGGGTACAGGAGCGCGCAATGTTCCAGGTGGCATGGACTGGAATTTTCCGCTGCCGGTCGCGGCACCCAGCATTAACGATCCGGGTTGTTTGCAAACGGGTCAGGCGATCCCTTCCGGCGGGTTCCAGTTTGATCCGTGCCTGAATCGGGGCATTGTTTCCGCAGATTTTACGCGGCCATACATTGGTTGGAGTGGTATTAATGGCGCCGCTGACAGCGCAGCGCAATTCTACGGAACTTCCAATTACGACTCACTTCAAGTGGGATATCAGTATCGAGCATCTCGATCCTTGACTTTCAGCGCGGCATACACTTACGGCCATGCCCTTGCCGATGTGCGGAGCGGCGGCTTTGATTCCAGAAACACGGGGAACGGTGCGCAAAACCCGCGCGATTTCCGGGCGGAGTATGGAACCCCGGGCTTTGACCGCACCCATATTTTTACTTCCGGATACGTCTACAACCTCCCCTTCCTGAAACAGCGCAATGGCGTGCTCGGAAAGGCATTGGGAGACTGGACGTTTTCCGGAATTACAGTGATCCAGAGTGGATTCACCTTTGACCCGGGCCTCTCGATCCCCGCTCCAGGACTGGCCTCGCGACCAAACTGCGTGGGGAACATCTCGGGGCCGAAAACGGTGGACGAATGGTTTAATACCAGCGCCTTCGTGGCTCCAGCCTTCGGCTTTTTTGGCAATTGCGGCACCGGCGTGGTTCGCGGCCCCGGAGAGAACACCTGGAACTGGGCGCTCTATAAAACCTTCCCCATTGGGGAACGTCTAAAGGCTCAGTTCCGGGCGGAGTTCTTCAATGTATGGAATCACACCAATTTCGCAGGGGTCAGCACCGCGCTTGGCTCAGGAAGTTTTGGCCAGGTGACCAGCGCTCTCGACCCGCGCGAAATCGAATTTGCCCTGCGACTGGATTTCTGACGCTTGCAACTTCTGAATCATCAGGGCCCGGAGATCGCGCTCCCCAGATGCGAGCGCTTTTTCCGGGCTTTTTCTTTTAGGCCACGTTGACTTTATATGGTGAATCAATTCACGTCCTGTGGATGGATGGTTGCGCTCGTACTGACGTTCCTCAGTATTTCCACCCACGCCTTTCAGCTCGATGCCCGCCAGCGCGCAGCCCGGCACTTTGCGCGCGCCAGTATGTTAGCCAAGGAGCACAAGCTCCCCGAGGCAGAGCAGGAATACCGCGCAGGTCTCGAACTCGACCCGACTTCAGTAGCCGCCTATAACAATCTTGGAGTGCTTTACTTTGAAACGGGCGATTTTCGCCGCTCGGCAAATGCTTTTTCAGAAGCGCACCGCCTGCGGCCAGACGACACGGACATCAGCTTCAATCTGGGCTTAGTGCTTTTCAAAGCTGGAAACTGTATGAACGCCATCGCGCCGCTGAGCGCAGGCACAGCTTCACCCTCGCATGTGACAGATGCGCATTATCTGCTGGGCGCTTGTTACTATGAACTGAAAAAATGGCGGGATTCGATCAAGGAGCTTAAGAGCGCCGAAAAAAACCGCCCCGATGACGACCGGATTCTATTCCTGCTGTTTAACGACTACCGCAACATCGGGGAGCGCGCGCAGTCGCTTCAGGCGGCGGCGCAGCTTCTGAAGAGCCATCCGGATTCCCCTTTTGTTTACGAAATGCTCGGCGAGGCGCATGATGCGGCAGGTCAGCCCCGAGAGGCAGAACAGGAATTCAAACAAGCGATCGCAGCTTCTCCCCACGCTCCGGAACTTCATTTTCTGTTGGGATACCTTTACTGGCGATGGAAGCATTACCCAGAGGCTGTTGCGCCCTTCAAAGAAGAAGGCCGCATTAACCCTACTTTTGCTCCACCCTATTACTATCTGGGCGACATTGCCCTCAAGCAACGGCAACCCGCACAAGCTTTAAGCTATTTCCAAAAAGCTCTGCGCCTCGATCCATCCTATACACAAGCCGTTCTGGGCGCTGGCCGGGCGTATGAGCAACTCGGACAGTATGAGAAGGCGTTAGGTTTTCTCCGTACCGCTGCTCAGAAAATGCCTGATGACCCGGAGGCTCATTATTGGTTGGGGCGTGCATTGATTCATATGGGGCGCGCGAAAGAAGGGCAGGAGGAACTGGCCGAGGTGAATCGCATCAATGCTGCCAGGCAACAAGAGGCACAAGACTTGCTGAATCGCGCCGCCCAAACGCGTCGAACCGAGAAAAAGGGATCAACCCTGAAATAATAAACAACCTCTTGCATCTGCGCACGAGCGCCCATCAAAACCTCATTGCTCCATCGTGTTCTGCATTTGCTTGAGAAGTTCTTTTCGCTCGCTATATTCGGCGGCATGGTGCTTTTTAAAGTCCGCCAGCGCCTGCTGCGCTTTGTCTCTCTCTCCCAGATGTTCGTAAGCGCGAGCAAGTAGATAATAGGCCCCGGTCAGGTCAGGCTCGCTGGCCACAGCCTCTTGCAATTCCTCGCTCGCTTCCTGATATTTCCCGATTCGGACCCAGAGTCTGCCCAATTGATAGCGCGGCAAGGCATATGACGGGTCAATCTCGATCGCTTTTTCCAGGTGACGGCAGGCTTCGAGCGGCTCATTCTCCGAGAGCAGGAGCATGCCATAAAAAGTTTGATAAAACTTATTCTCAGGCTCGCGTTGAACCACCGCAGAAAGCAGCTTCTGCGCTTCCTGGAATTTCCCGAGAGCGAAGCGAGAGAGACCCAACAGAAACAGCGCCTGATCATCCGCAGGTTCCATCTGAAGCGCGTGACGTGCATAACTGGAGGCCGTCTGAAAATCACCCTCAATGAAGTAAGTGACGGCAATGCTGTACAGGATGTCTGGAAAATTAGGCGCCAGGCGCTCTGCTTTTTCCAAAACTTCCAGAGCGTTTTGCTGCCTGCCAAATTTTTGATAGAGCCGTCCAAGGAGAAGCAAATAAGCGATATTCTGCGGTTCCTGTTGAACTGCCCTTTGAATTTCCTGAAAGGCGTCAGAGTCCTCGCCTGAAAGGAGATGCTCGCGCGCAAGAAGGTAGTGATAAGCGCCGGTGTTTTGCGCATTGCCAGTGATCCGGGAAAGCGTTCCACGAACACAGGCTGCGTCCTTCTGACGGAGGCAGACTTCGGCAAGAGGAAACAAGATTTCAGGTTCCGAGGGCAAGAGTTGTTGAGCTTTGCCAAGGAGATCATGCGCCGGTTTTAACAAGTTTTGAGCAAGGAAGAGCTTTCCCACAGCCAGATCGAACGCCGGCAGATTGCCAAACTTCCATGCGCTGGCCTCTGCAAAGCGCAGTGCCTGATCTTCCTGGCCAGTCTCCAGATAAGCCCGAACCAGATTGGCAGCTAGTTCAGGCGAATCAGGACCAATCTTTTCTGCTTTTTCAAGAAGGCCCACAGCCTCCGCCGGCTTCCTGTTCTCGAGCAACAAAACGCCGAGATTGTAGAGGGTGCTTTGAGAGCGCGGGTTGAGTTTTAAAGATCGCCGCAGATCGCTTTCGGCGACGGAAATATGCCCTAAATCAAGCTCGACGACACCCAAATAGAAAAAGCCTTCAGCCGAATTCTTATCGGCCTGAACGGCTTGCAAAAACGCCTCTCGCGCCTCGTCGAACCTTTTTTTCTGAAGCAGCAAAATGCCTTGCTTAAGAAAAGTTGTGGAATCCTTGATATGGATTGTTTTCGTCTGAAGGGAGGCACCTGATGAAACGGCGCCGGCAGGAAAAAGCATCAGGCATAACAAAAGACAAAATACCATCTCGGGCCTTCAAAGCCAATGAAACCTTACTATAGATCGCAGCGCAAATTCAAATTGATCTGCGAATGACAGCATCTGCGCGATGACTTCTGAGCTGTCAAAAAAGACAAAGCGGCGTTAAGACCCAATTCCAGAAGTGCCTCAAGAAATGCAGTCGAAGCAGGGCATGTGCGCTAAGTTCTTTGTTTTGTTGGTGCTGGAGGGGGGAGTTGAACCCCCACGCTGTTAAACAGCGCCAGATTTTGAGTCTGGTGCGTCTGCCAATTCCGCCACTCCAGCACAAGCGCACGGGCCGTTCTTTTTGCACGGCTATACGGATCTGTGGACGACTACCTTCTTGCATCATTGCAGTCAGCCACGGTCTGTGGTTGATTGTACTGCATCCTGGCCGTGGTGCGCCATTCGAATGCGCATAAAGCTTTGCACCCCATGCGGCTCTCAAGGGAAGTCCTGCATTCCTAAGCAGGCATCACAGCGAGCTATCCTGGCGGCCAGTGGAAGACCCTGCCGCCCATCACGTGAACGTGCAGATGAAAAACCGTCTGCCCTGCCCTTTCGCCATTGTTAACTACGGTCCGGTAACCGCTCGAATCAAGCCCTCGGTCGCGCGCGAGCCTCGCTGAAACGGCAAAGAGATGCCCAACCAAAGCCTCGTCATCCGCGCCGACCTCAGTCAGGGACGCCAGATGCTTGCGGGGGACCACCAGGAAATGCACGGGCGCTTGCGGGTGAATATCCTCAAAAGCCAGCGTGGTTTCATCCTCATGGATGATCTTCGCGGGCATCTGACGCTGAATAATGCGGCAAAAAATGCAATTTTCTGATGTGGTTGCCATAGAATTTTCCTGATTTTGAAGTTGATTACGGCGCGCCCAGCTCCTTTAATTCAATCGCACAACGTAGGTCTCTGTCACAAGCCCCTGCTGTTTCATGTCTGTCGCCAACTCCTGAGCCGCCGTCTCATTATTCAGGTTCCCGACGCGAACGCGATAAAAAAGACCCTTGGGATCGTTATAAGTCTGAATCATCACGGGACCGAAGTGCGGCTCAATCAGAGCCTTCAGCCGCTGGGCGTTTCCAGGATCGCGGAATGCTCCTACCTGCACGGCGTACACGCCAGGAACAGCCTGCGGGCCGTAGACATGCTCCGGGTTTAAAATCTCCAGTCGGACATGAGCTGATCCTGGCCCTACGACCTCGAGAGCTTCCGCGGCAGCATAGGAAAGATCAATCACCCGGCCCGGGATAAACGGCCCCCGATCATTGATGCGCACGTCCACCGACCGGCCGTTATCGAGATCATGCACCCGCACCCAGGTTCCAAAAGGCAGGGTGCGGTGCGCAGCCGTCATCGCGTACATGTTGTAAATCTCGCCGTCGGCCGTGGGACGACCATGATAAGGATGGCCATACCATGAAGCCAACCCCTCCATGCCGTCCTGCGTGTAGATGCCCACACCCGGCGCGCTGACGCGACGGCGATGATGATGGAGGCAGCCCGTAAGGAAGACAACCAGGCTCAAAACGAATCCTGCGCGCAGGGCGCCTGCGCTTATTGACGACTGCAAATTATAGTGACACCCTTTGCTGAAGCGCCGGTGTCCCCACCGTCGACCTTCGGCGCTGAGAGCCTGCCCTGAGCCAAGCGAAGGGATAGCGCCGCTACGGAGAATGGCGTCACTGTAATTCGTCGGTCTCAGTCGAAGTTCAAGTCTGCGCTCTGATCTGGCCGTCAACTTCCGAGATCGTCCGCACTCGCTCCTATCTTCCGTCTGCCTGCGCGGCTTCCTTTGCCAGAATGGTTTGATTTGCAGCAGTCCCTCACGGCGTTGCGTTTTGACCCACGGGTGAATCCATCCCTCCGGCGGATTCCATGCCAGGAACTTTCGATTTTATAGCCAATCCGCCACGTGTCAATCCGGCTTCTGACCTTTTCTTTACAGTTCCTATCGCATCCTGCATACTGAAACTCTATGCGGTTGCCTCCCAAACTGTGGTTCAAGCTGCAACGATTAAAGACTTCACTCCACTCAATGTTCGGCAAGCAGGACCAGAATTACGAGACCGCGCTGCGCATGTGTCCATCCTGCCGGGCGCTGATTGACCGCAACGCCTCAGTTTGCCCGCTGTGTGGCGCGCACATTCGCTCTGCGCGATCGCGTCCATCGCCCACCCCCGGACGCGCGGCGGGCGGCATCATTCCCGTCCCCACCTCCGCCAATACCATCATCATCGCGTTCACCATCGTCATTTACGCCATCACGTGGTTCATGACGCAAAGGGCCGCTTCGGCAGCCATGCAGTCCGCCCCTTCGTTTGGCGGCATTGCAGGTTCCGTGCTGATCCGGATGGGAGCCAAATGCCCGTTAATTTTCACCGGCCAATGGTGGAGGTTGGTCACCGCCATCTTTCTTCACGCCGGACTCATTCATATCGGCTTCAATCTGTGGTGCCTGTTTGATATCGGACCCATTGTGGAGTCCCTGTTTGGCGCAACGAAGTATATCGTCCTCTATCTGGTCACCGGAGTTTTTGGGTACGTTGTGAGCCTCTGGTGGAGGCCGATGGGAGTTTCAATCGGCGCTTCCGGAGCCATCATGGGCTTGATCGGCATCCTGATCGGAGCCAGCTTCCACCACGGCGCAATGGGTAAGGACCTGCGCCGCCAGCTTTGGCGTTGGGTGATTTACATTTTCATCTTTGGCCTTTTGCCGATCTTTTCCATCGATAATGCAGCCCACTTCGGCGGATTTATTTCCGGGCTGGCGCTCGGATACCTGGTCCCGGAAGGCGACCCCGCCACGCGAGCGGGTGAAAGTCTTTGGAATGCGTTGGCGGCGATTTCCGTTCTCATTATCGCCGGCTCATTTGTCCTGATGGCGATGAGCCTTTCACATCCTCTAGGCTAATTGATTCCAGCCCGCGCCCGTAGGGACGAATGGCATGGGCCCTGATCTGTTTGTGGGCGGACACCGTCCGCCCCTATAGTTTAGACGGCCAGTCTGAACAGGCTCAACATTGCGCTACAATCAGGCATGAACGGAAATGCGCTCGTTGCCGCCGGGAAGCCAAAAAGTGAAAAGTCCGCCAAGTGGTGGGAGCTGCTTCCCGATATCTGGGAATTCCTCAAGCCGCGCCGCATCCATCTGATCATTGGCTTCCTGCTGATGGCGGTTAACCGCCTTGCGGGCCTTGTTCTGCCGGCCTCTTCCAAATTCTTCATCGATAATGTCATCAGCAAGCGCCAGCTTCATTTGCTGATTCCCATCGTGCTGGCCGTCGTCGTGGCCACCGCCGTGCAAGGCGCGAGTTCCTTTGGCCTGACGCAGATTCTTTCCAAGGAAGCTCAACGGCTCATTGCCGAATTGCGCGTCCGCGTGCAGGCCCACGTGGTGCGATTGCCCATCGCCTTCTATGATTCGAATAAAGTGGGGACGCTGGTGGCGCGCATTATGAGCGATGTCGAAGGGCTTCGCAACCTGCTCGGAACCGGCATGGTGCAGTTTGTCGGCGGGTTGATGACCTCCTTTTTCGCTCTGGTCGTCCTTATCCGCATCAGCGCCGGGATGACGCTGGTCGCGGTTGGTATCCTCGTGGTATTCGGTTTCACCCTCAACAAGGCTTTCGCCGTCATCCGACCTATCTTCCGAGAAAGAAGAAAGATCAATGCCGAGGTTACGGGCCGGCTGACCGAATCCATTGGCGGCGTTCGCGTGGTCAAGGGCTACCATGCCGAAGATCGCGAGCGGAAAGTGTTCTACGAGGGCGTGCAACGGCTGCTCGAAAATGTGCTGCGCACGTTGACCGCCACCTCCTTCATGAGTCTTGCTTCGACGACGCTTCTGGGCGGCGTGAGCGCGCTCGTCATGTATCTGGGCGCGCGCGAAATTATCGCCGGCCGCATGACCCTCGGCACTTTCGTCACCTACACCATTTTCCTCGGTCTGCTGGTGGCGCCCGTGGTGCAGATCGTGGGCATTGGAACTCAAATGAGCGAAGCGCTGGCGGGCCTCGAACGCACGCGGGAAGTGCTGAGCGAGCGCCAGGAAGACGCAGATGCTGAAAGGACGCTGACCCTCGGTCCCATTCGCGGCGAAGTCCGCTTTGAGCATGTTGACTTTGCTTATGAACCGGGTAAAGCCGTCCTCAAGGACATCAGCTTTCAGGCGTCGCCGGGAAGCATCACAGCCCTGGTGGGCCCTTCAGGCTCCGGCAAATCCACTCTTATCGGGCTTATCTGCGCTTTTTACACTCCCACGGAGGGAACGATTTATGTGGATGGCGCAGACCTCCGGAAAGTGAGTCTCGCTTCCTATCGCACTCAGTTAGGCGTGGTGCTTCAGGAATCATTTCTGTTTGACGGCAGTATCCGGGAAAATGTGGCGTTTTCACGGCCTGAGGCCAGCGAGGAAGAAATCCTGCAGGCCTGCCGCATTGCCCGCGTGGATGAATTTGCCGAATCTTTCGAGAAGGGCTACGACACCGTCGTCGGTGAGCGCGGCGTGAAACTTTCAGGCGGACAGAAGCAGCGCGTTTCGATTGCGCGCGCCATCCTCGCCGATCCTCGCATTCTGATTCTTGATGAAGCCACTTCCAGCCTCGATTCAGAATCCGAAAGCCAGATTCAGGAAGGCTTGTCCTATCTCCTGCGCGGCAGAACCACTTTCGTAATCGCTCACCGCCTCTCCACCATTCGCAAAGCCGACCAGATTCTGGTGATCGAAGGGGGCGAGATTATCGAGCGCGGCACTCACGAATCGCTCTACGCTGCGGGCGGGCGGTACTTTGAGCTTTACACCAGGCAGCACGGCGTTGAATCCAACCTGTTCCTGGCGCCGGGAGAAAGCGACGCCGAAGCGGCGAGTGCGGCTTCGGAACTTGAGACAGCGAACGCCGTCGACCGCGAAACGCCAGAAAGCGATCCGTTCCGCGTCATCCGCGAAGGCTGATGAGCCGACGGCCTGTGTGGCGCGCCTTCTTTTTTGATTGTTTCACAGCCAGCGTTGTTATAAAATCCCGCGCATGAAAATCACAAAAATAATGTTATGCGTGCTGCTTCAGCTCATCATTGCTGCCGCGCTGGTATGGCCCCAGGGCGCTCCCTCCATTGAAAGGCTTGATCCAGCTCTGAATCAATTGGTGCCTGTCAATGCCAAAATTGAGAGGATAGCAACGGGCTTCAAGTGGACGGAAGGGCCGGTGTGGATTGCCCGCGCGGGCTTCTTATTATTCGCTGAGATTCCGAGCAACAGCATTCGCAAGTGGACGCCCGGCCGCGGCGTGACCATCTTCATGCAGCCCAGCGGCTACCTAGGCAAGACGCCTTATCCCGGGCCTGAATCCGGCTCCAACGGCATGACGCTCGATCCTGAAGGGCGACTCACGGTGGCCGGCCACGCCCGGCGGAACGTTTGGAGGCTTGAGACGCTCAGCCCACACGGGCAAATCACGGTGCTGGCCGACAAATATCAAGGGAAACAGCTTAACAGCCCCAACGATGTGGTCTACGGCCCCCACGGCGCGCTCTATTTCACTGACCCGCCCTATGGACTGCCCACGCAAAGCGATCACGACCCGCTCAAGCAGCTTCGCGTGAACGGCGTCTATCGCATTCTGGATGCAACCTCGCATCCTTCGGGCGCCCCGCCCGATGAAAGCAAGCTTCAGCTTCTGATTTCCAACCTCACGCGGCCCAATGGCATTGCCTTCTCGCCCGACAGGAAATACCTCTACGTCGATAACTCTGAGCCGAAAAAGCTCTGGATGCGCTATCGCGTGGAACCGGATGGATCCCTTTCGGGCGGCACGGTCTTTTATGACGCCACTTCGGTGACCGGGCCCGGAGCGCCGGATGGAATGAAAATTGACATGAAGGGGAACATCTATAGCGCGGGACCGGGCGGAATCTGGATCTTCTCGCCGCAGGGCAAACATCTTGGAACCATCACTGTTCCCGGCGGAAGAGTGGGTAACTGCGCCTGGGGCGGCTCCGACTGGAAAACGCTCTATATCACCGCTGCGAGCAATGTCTACCGCGTTCGCGTGAATATTCCGGGCGAAAAACCCTGAAAGGCAACGACCATGGGCGAGAGACGAGCAAAAGAAGTTGTTCTTGCCTCTCGTCTCTGGTCTCTTGTCTCTCGTCTCTAGCCATGCTTAGACGCATCTCCATCATCGCCGCCATTATCCTGGGTCTCAGCCCCATCCTGCGCGCCCAGGGAACGCAGCAATTCGCCTCGCTGGGCGATTTCCGTCTGGAAAATGGCCAGGTGATCCGCGACTGTAAAATCGGCTATCGGACATTTGGCCAGCTTAATGCCGCCCGGTCCAATGCCATTCTGTGGCCCACGTGGTTCACAGGCACGACGAAGAATCTGATGGGGTTTGTCGGCGCGAGAAAGCTCCTCGATCCGGCAAAGTACTACGTCATCCTCGTCGATGCGCTGGGCGATGGCATCTCCTCTTCGCCCTCAAACAGCGCTCTTCAGCCCCACATGCACTTCCCCAAGTTCACCATCCGCGATATGGTGAATGCCGAGCATCAGTTGGCAACTCAGGCTCTTCACCTCAAGCATCTCGACGCCGTCATGGGCATTTCGATGGGCGGCATGCAGACCTTCCAATGGATCGTCTCCTATCCCGACTTCATGGATAAAGCCATCCCCATCGTCGGTTCGCCCCGGCTTACGTCTTACGATCTGCTGCTCTGGACCACCGAACTTCACGCCATCGAAGAAGACCCTGCATGGAATCACGGAGACTACCCGTCGCCGCCCAAAGCGGGCATGGATACGGTCGCTGATATTCATTCGCTGGCGCTGACCACGCCCGCCTACCGCGTGGCGCACACCAGCCGCGCCGAATTTCCACACTTTTTGCAGGAAACTGAAGCCAGCACCATCCGCAGCTTCGACGCCAATAACTGGATTCGCCAGCTTCAGGCCATGCTGGCCGATGACGTTTCCGCGCCTTACGGCGGCTCCATGGAAAAGGCGGCTGCCCGCGTGCACGCCAGGGTGCTGGTGATTCCAAGTCAGCAGGATCATATGGTCAATCCCATACCCGCCCTGAATTTTGCCCGCCTGATTCACGCCCGCGTCTTTGAGCTTACGTCCGACTGCGGCCATATCGCGACAGGCTGTGAGTTGTCAAAAATGACTCCCGTCATTCAGACCTTTCTGCAATAGCCGCCCACTCTCGGGTCGTGATTTCTTATTTCTTGGCAAACATGAGGGATTCTTCGCTCGCGGTGCTCGCTCAGAATGACAGCCCCTTTGGCTGAAGCCGCGAGGCCGCGCTGCGCCATCCATGAAAGTGCAGGCGCTTTCGATGCACCTGGCAAGTCCTGGCCTCTGCCCGCTCGCGTTATAATGCGATTAAGATGGAAACAGAACCCATCCTGATTGCGGGCGGGGGACTGGCCGGCAGCGAAGGCGCCTGGCAGATCGCTGAGCGTGGCCTGCGCGTTGTCCTCTATGAAATGCGCCCCCGCTGCTCCACTCCCGCGCATAAAACAGACCGGCTCGCCGAACTGGTTTGCAGCAACTCCCTCAAATCGAACGCGCCCGGAGCGGCCTCCTGGCTTCTAAAGGAAGAGCTTCGGCGCGCCGGATCGCTTCTGATGAAATTGGCGGACGCCTGTGCGGTTCCCGGCGGCGCAGCGCTGGCCGTGGATCGTGAGCAATTCTCGCAAGCCGTCACCGAAGCCATTGAAAGCCATGCGCTGATCGAGTTGCGAAGAGAAGAGCTAAAAGAAATTCCGCGGGATCGCCGCGTCCTGCTCGCCACCGGCCCTCTCACTTCCGATTCGCTTGCGTCCGGGTTGCAAGCCTTGACGGGATCTGAAAATCTGGCTTTTTATGACTCCATCAGCCCCATCGTTGACGCCGAAACGCTTAATATGGATCGCATCTTCCGCGCCTCGCGCTACGGCAAGGGCGGCGAGGATTATTTGAATTGCCCGATGATGGAAGAAGAATATCGGGACTTCTATGAAGCGTTGCGCGCGGCGGAGACTGTGGAAATGCATGCCTTTGAAGACGTCCGTTACTTTGAGGCCTGCCTGCCCATCGAAGAGCTGGCCCGACGCGGTTATGACACCCTGCGCTTTGGTCCCATGAAGCCCGTGGGACTTACCGACCCGCACACCGGCCGGCAGCCTTACGCCGTAGTCCAATTGCGCCCTGAAAACCTGCGCTTTTCCAGTTACAACCTGGTGGGGTTTCAGAACCATCTGAAGTTCCCGGAACAGAAGCGGATTCTGCGCATGATTCCCGGCCTGGAGCAGGCGGAATTCCTGCGCTACGGGCAGATTCATCGCAATACTTACTTGAACGCTCCACGCCTGCTTTCGCCCGACCTCAGCCTGCGCGCCCAGCCAGGCGTTTCGATTGCCGGGCAACTTTCCGGCGTGGAAGGTTACGTGGAATGCATCGCCACGGGCTTGCTGGCAGGGATCGCGATTGCGGCTCACGCGCAAGGCGGCGCCTATACGGTGCCGCCGCGGGCGACGGCGCTCGGCTCGCTGGTCCACTTCATCACCCACGCCGATCCTGACAATTATCAGCCGACGAATATTTCGTTTGACCTTCTGCCGCCGATCGAGAACGCGCCGCGCCACACCGCCCGTAATCGGCAGGCCCGTCGCGAGTTGCAATGCCGAAGGGCTCTACGAGAGATTGAGGCGTGGATTCAGGATCTCGGCAACCTGTCGGCTGAGTCTTTCGCCGGTCATCCTGAGCGTAGCGAAGGATCACTGTATTTCGGCACGGAGTAAACTTCGCGAGGAATCCAACAGCGGTGACGAGCGAGAAGGTCTGAATAAATCAATCCGCGCAGTTGTAGCGGCGAACTATGTTCGCCGAAGTTATAAAAGCAAAAACCCGGCGATCACAGATCGCCGCTACAGCGAAATTTTTTCACAAATTCTGACAACTGATGAGTGACGAGCAAAAGCAATCAGAACCTCGGATCAATTTTTGCTCATCACTTATCCATCGTCACGAATCACTGGTTTTTTCGGCTGCTCGGAATGACACGTAGAGGGCTGGGTTCGAAGGCCCAATGGATTCAATGGATCAATCCATCGAGAGCTTCATTCATTACCTGCAATACGAGCGCAACGCTTC